>NZ_JACDWU010000304.1:0-159364 GCF_016464045.1 Pseudoalteromonas sp. bablab_jr011
AGTGTTTTCGGGCTATGACGAAATTGTTGATGAAGTTTCAAAAGCATGGAATCACTTTATTTCAATACCGGAGCGAGTGATGAAGATATGTAATCGGGAATGGATAAAGTTGATTTAATCTTTATGCGGAATGGTATTAGCTGTGTTTTATGCTCTTTTTGTGCTGTCGATGATGTTGGCTGTGTTAAGGCACACCCGGTCAAAAATACAACGAGTACAGCGGGTATAAAACTGGCTTTATTTACGAAGCCCATATCAGTTAACTCCTTGGGTTACTTGAATTGGTAATGTCACTGTAAATCGACAGCCTTGCGGTTCATTATCAGCAATATTAAGTGTGCCTCTCAGCTGCTCAACCGTTTCTTTCACTATTGTGAGGCCAAGACCACTGCCCATTTCAGTTTGCTCTTTGGCATTTTTCCCCTGATAAAAGGCACCAAAAACAGCGGTCTTTTCAGAATCAGCAATGCCTTTACCGACATCACTGACCGTCACTTGAAGCTGAGTGTGTTTATAACGCGCTTCGACCGTGACAACGCCTTGTTCAGGTGAAAATTTCAAGGCATTGGAAATGAGTTGCACAAGCATCATTTCTAACAACTCGGAAGAAATATACATCGCTTTTGAGGGGAGTTCATTTACCCATATTAACGACTGATTTCGCGCAATTAAACGATGTTCAAAGTGACGCTCAATATTCGTTTTCATACTATTGAAGTTAAGCTCTGTGACACTCTCTTTACTGGTACGAATCGCGTTATAATTTAATAAGCTTTCAATCATCACTCGTAAACGCGCCATACTCTGTGTAATTAGCTCAAGGACAGCCTGCTGCTCGCTATTAATTGGGCCAACAATTTCATCAGCGAGTAAATCAGTGCCTTCAACCATGGAGGCAAGCGGTGTTTTTAATTCGTGAGTAACATGACGTAAAAAGGTGTCTTTTTGTTGCTCTAGCATATGCAGCTGCGCTTGCACCCATTCTAATTTATTACCTAACTCAACTAGCTCCGATGAGCCTCGTACAGAAATTTTCTGCTGCCAATGACCTTGACCTAGTTTATCTATTACACTTGTTAGTTCACCTAAACGGCCGCTGATCCGCCATAAAAACCCACCACTTACTAATAATGTGAGTGGAATTAATGCAATCAACCAGTTTATAAACGACGCTTGAAGCGCCTTTAATTGCTGTTGATTCTTGGTGATCCGTAATTCATTTTGATCACGTAGCCACACAGTTTGCTCTGCAATAAGTTTGCTTGCTGGGGCAAATAATTCACCATCTTGTTTTTGCTCTGCAACTAAGTGTTGCTGGGCAAAGTTGAGTACTTCTGCCAATTGCTGCCACTGCGCCACATACTCTGTCGATGGACTAAGAAAAATAAGCTCATCAATACTTTGCAGCGATGACTGCCACTTATTTTCAATTAAGGTATCGAGTGATTCACTTTTTAAAACCCAATTTTGTCTTGTTGCTCTTTCTAGGCTATTTAAATCTTGTTTTAAACTATTAAACGCCTTTGTAACTAAATAATTATCGCTGACAATTTTTTGTGTCACAGCCAATTGTTTATTCAGTGCGTTTAAAAACACGATCACAACCAACGATAAAGGCAGCAAAGACAACAAAGTGCTAAAGACAAACTGGCCAATTAAACTGGGCCGCCAATCGAGCGCATGTTTAAATTTATTCGCAACGAGACCTTGCATACTGATCCTTTTCAACGTGACAGAAGATGATTATTAGATAAATAACTTAGACACTCGCTGAATCCAGCCTATATAACAGCACTTTTTAACCAACAAATGCTTTTTTGTTGCTAATCAGCAACAATATAACTCTCTGTTTTAAAATGAATAATCCTTTAGAACCCAAAAAACGTTGCAAAAAAGACACAACTCTTTGTAAGTATTGCTGAGCAAACCACTCAGAAAAAAATTAAACCATTGATATTAAACACATTTTAAAGTTGGCATTGTTTTTGTTAATACCGTAATAAGTTATAGATTTTAGGAAACAAAATGAAAACGATGGCCTGTATTTCAATCATGCTTGCCAGCTTAGTATCAATAAGCTCATACGCGCTTGATCTCAACGAGACGTTTAATGAACTTGATAAAGACAGTAATGGCGCGCTAAGTGAGTCTGAAGCATCTGAGGACGCACTGTTACATGGCAATTTTTCTCAAATTGATAGTAATGAGGATGGCCAAATTTCATTTCCAGAGTTTCAGTCGTTTATTCTATAGGAGATTGTTATGAAACAACTTATCGCTGCCTTTTCGCTGATATTTTTGGCTATCAGTGCGACCGTTTTGGCATCTCAAATGGATGTTCGTTTTACTAAGTTTGATAGCAATGCAGACAATGCAATTTCACTTTCTGAAGCTAATGAACACCCTGAGCTAATTAAGCAATTTACTGATCTTGATACAAATAATGATCAGCGATTATCTGAACAAGAGTTTGAAAAATTCAAACCTTAACCTCTTAAAGTGCTTGCCATAATCCCAGAGGGAGCGTGTAAACGGATTTAAATTTTGGGATTTAAATTATGGCAAGCACTTTTCCCAAAAAGGATTTTACTTTCTGAGGAGTTTTATTATGAAAATTGCGACACTTGCTTCATTCACTTTAATTACTATAAGCTTCAATACCTTAGCATTAGATGTTAAGCAGCGATTTGATCATTTAGACAAAGATAAAAATGGTTATTTAAGTGTTGAAGAGCTTGCATCTCAGCCACACTTGCAAAAGCACATGGCTAAATGGGATACAGACAACGATCAGCAAATATCACTCCTTGAATTTAAGCACTACTTAACAAACAAGAGTTAAAGCAATGTCAAAATACACTTTCGCCAGTCTTATAATCTGTGGTTTATATAGCAGTATGGTTTTTGCAACAGAAAGTATTGGAGAAAAATTTAAACAACTCGATCGTAATGAAGATGGCTTCTTAAGCCGTTCTGAATCTGCACGAGACCCCGCTCTGTGGTCTCGTTTTAAAAGTTACGACAGCGATAAAGACAATAAGTTATCGTTTGCTGAATTTAATGAATATGCTAGCAAATAATGCTGAGGGTGCGAGTCACCCTTTGCACGTTTTAATTACCTAATTATTTGCAGTTTACAGCAACTCTGATACTGTTTTTATAAATCAATAAAAATAAGAATAGTATGAAACTCATTATCAGCTTACTCGCAACTGCATCGATATCTTGCTTCGCTAACACCACCGTTATTTATAACGTAAATGGTTACACACCAACCTATCAAGGTCAGACACAGCAATTTTCAACCTTAGTCTTTAAAGATGGAAAAGTTGTCAAAACAGGCGATGATTCCCTTAAGGCTAGTTTTCCTGATGCGACAACGATCGATGGTAAAAAGGCAACACTGCTGCCCGGGCTTATTGATGCACATGGTCATATAATTGGGCTTGGCAATAACTTATCACAACTGGATGTTAGAAATACCCAATCTGTCGATATGGTCGGTAAAATGTTGGCCGAATTCGCTAAAGATAAACAAGGTTGGATAATTGGCCGAGGCTGGAACCAAGAACATTGGCCTGGCGGTCAATTTCCTACGGCAGCAGATTTAGACAAATACGTAAAAGACAAGCCTGTTGTGCTGTCTCGCGTTGATGGTCATGCCGTGTGGGTCAATTCAAAAGCAATGGCGTTGGCTGGCATAACGGCGCAAACAGATACGCCCTCTGGAGGCGAAATAATTAAACTTCCTTCGGGTCAGCCATCAGGGGTGTTTATTGATAAAGCAGAAACATTAGTAACGCAACACATCCCCAAGACAGATCACGCGAGTATCAATCGCGCACTTGATAACGCTGGTAATCACCTACTCAGTTTAGGCATTACATCAGCACACGATGCAGGTATAGACTACGATACGTGGCAAGTGTATAAACAGCGTGCAGAACACAATAACCTGCCTGTTAGAATTGTTGCTATGCTCAGTGCTGGCGATCCAAAGCTCGAAACCATGCTTAAAGCTGGTCGCTATAAAGATATGAACGACATGCTCTCCATTGGCAGTGTAAAAGTCTATGCAGATGGTGCATTAGGCAGTCGAGGCGCTGCATTAATTAATGAGTACGCTGATCGCAAAAACCATCATGGCTTAATGCTCGAAACGCAAGAAAAGCTTGAACAACTATTTACCTTAAGTTTTTCACACGGCTTTAGCGCGAATACCCATGCGATTGGCGACCAAGCTAATAAAACCGTTTTAGATGCTTATGAAAATGTCTTCAAGAAATCGGGAGGCATTTTATTACGGAACCGCATTGAACACGCGCAAATTGTGTCGCCAAACGATATTCCTCGCTTTAAAGCGTTAAAAATTATTCCTTCCATGCAGCCTGTTCATGCGACTTCTGATATGCACATGGCTGAGCAACGTCTGAACGAAACACAGTTGACGGGTGCCTATGCGTGGAAAACATTTTTATCACAAGGCTCCATTATTGCGGCAGGCTCTGATTTCCCCGTTGAACTTGCTGACCCATTCGATGGCTTATACTCAGCAATTACACGCATGGACCATAACCAACTTCCTGAAGGAGGTTGGCGTCCTGAAGAGTTACTGTCACGTGATGAAGCACTAAGAGCGTTTACATTGGGAGGCGCTTACGCTGCCCATCAAGAATTTAAAGTAGGAAGTTTAGAACAAGGAAAATGGGCTGACTTTATTTTAATCAATAAAGATTATTACACGGTGCCGCTCGCTGACGTTCACGCTATAAAAGTACAGCAAACCTGGCTGGCAGGTGAGCTTAAATATACACTTGAAAACGAAAATTAAATTACTTTTTAGCGTCAACTGTCGGTTGACGCTTTAATTTTATAATATGGTAGATATTAACGAAGGTAAGCAAGCCATTGGTAAATGCCACAGGCACGGCATCAATTGCTACACCATAAAGAGTAAATGCGATACAGCCAGCTAAGTTAAACCAACGAAGCTTCATAACATCGCTCATTGTTAAAGAAGCGACCAATAATGCAGATGCTAAATAGCCTAAATATTCCCAACTCAATTGTTCTCTCCTAGGCTTTAGGTTAGCATTAGAGTTTGTCATTTTTAGACTCACTCATTGCTCACTTTGACAATGAAAATAAAAAAGCTAACTTACTAAAAACCTTGTAAAGCCTGAGAATTAACCCGACTTTAAAATCATTACACGGGAAATGAAGGTATGAGTAACGTGAACACCTTACTAGTAAGTTAGCATAAATTCTTAGAATCTTAATGCTAGCGTCATTAAGATGTAATAAATAGGACAATTGTCCGAAGAGCGGCGTTAATGTTTCAATATCATTTTTCAAGCTACCTTGTTGATCAATTACTCACTTTTGCAGGGAGTCGTTTTCAACAAGCCAAAAAAGAAGTGCTGATCCATCAAGATCAACCACTTTCCAAACTCGTATTAGTGAGAAGTGGTACCGTTTCGTTTAGTTACGATGTCGGTAATGGTCGCCGCCTTTTGCTCGGTCAACTTGACTGTAATAATACATTAATTGGTGAGATTGAAGCTCTTAACAACCTCCCTTGTATCTACACAGTAACGTGTTTCAGTGATGTTAGTTACAATCTCATTGAGCTTAAACATTGGCGCGCACTACTTTTAGAAAAACCAGAACTGAGTTTATACACAGCACAAACAATAGCCGCTAAGTTTCAAGAGAACCAAAAAATCAACCTAGACAAATTGCTATTACCCTTAAGCTATAATATTGCTAAAGATTGTTTATTAAGAGCTGAAAATAATAACCCGACACTGCTTAGAGCCTACCCAACAGTGAATGCCGAAGCAGAACGTTTTGCCACCACCGAACGTGCCTATCGACGTGTTGTGACTGAGCTTGTAGAAAAGGGCTTAGTAAAACGCAGCAATCAAGGTTTACAAGTGGTCGACATAGACAAACTGAGTGATTACGTAGACAGTTTTTCGCAGTTATAAACTTGTTACATAATCTGTTATTATACTTTACAATTACGCAGGCGAACTGAAATTAATAGTCAGCATGAGTTCAGTTGCATAAACTATAAATATTCATAGAGTTGAGCTTTTTAATAGCTGAGCTCTGTATTATAATTCGGCAAAGCGAAATGTGCCGCCCACAATGTTTGAAGGACGAGACAAAACTTTCTTATTCTATTAATGAAAGTATATATAATGTTCACTTGACGTATATATAATGTACGCTTATCCTTCAATAACAGATAACCATGTGTGGCGTATTTCGGTGCACAAACCGGTACTATTTGCTCTAATAAAAGTCTGATTACTTTACGATAAAGGAAAGAAAGGTAACGATTATGGGAAACAATGAATTTAAACTAACAAAGCTAGCGCTAGCGTTAGGTGTCACTCTAAGCTTAAGCGGTTGTTTTAGTGATAATGATAACAACACCACAGTGCCAGAGCCACCAACACCAACAGTACAAGCTCCTGTTGCTGATACGCCTGAGGCACTTACTTTTTATGTAGCGGGTAATGTAGTAGATAACGAAACAGGTGAAGTGATTCCTGCTACAATTAAGTTTTTAGAGGAAGGTGCACCTTCTACAAATGTTACTGACATTGAAGGCGAAGAACTTACTAGTGTTACAGCTGAAGACGGTGTATTTTCATTTACGCTGGCTGATGATGCTGAACTAACAGAGTTGACTGTTCTTGTTACTTCTGAAGGCTACGTTTCAAAAAGTATTGTTGTTGATTTATCAGATACATCAGAATCTTTAGACGCGATAGTACCTCTTGTAAAACTTGATGATACAAAACTTGCTATTGATTCAAGTGAAGGTGCTGCTGCAGATGGTATCTTATCGGCTGATTTAACAGCTTCTGCTGATGCGGATTCGAGCGGTGCTACTGTAACAATTCCTAAAGATGTAGAACTAAGAGATGCTAATGGCGAGTTAGTTTCAGGTACAGATGTAACATTAAATATTGTCACTGCCGATATTGATGCTGCAGCTGGTAAGGCAGCCGCGGTAGATTTAATTCCTGAAGGTTTAAATGGCTCAAGCACAACTGAAGTCGCGGTACCTGCTTCAGTTATTAACGTAGAAATGTTAGCTGGCGATACTAAAGTTAAAAACTTCTCATCTCCAGTATCTATCACATCAAAACTGCCTGCAACTTATGTAACAGCAGATGGTACAGTGATTGAAACAGGTGATACGTTCGATGTTTTCTCTTATGATGAAGACACTGGTATTTGGATAAAAGAAACAGATCCTGCAACGGTTGGAACGGCTGGTACATTAACTATGCCAACAACTTTTAGTGTTGACCACTTTTCTACAAAAGTGTTAACACAAAGTAAAGCCGTTTGTAGTGGCCCTATTGCATACAACTTTACTGGCGATGCAATTCCGGCTGTAGGCTTAAATGTTAAAATTAAGTCGGACACTATCACTAAAGAGAAAAAAATCAAGAAAACACAAGGTAACTTCTTAGGTTCAGCTGCGGTTACTAAAGCGGGTATACCTGCTGACGCAGTTGTAGATGTTACCGTTACAGATAACAACGGTAATGTTTGGGGTACTCAAAGCAACTTATCAGTTTGTAGTAACTCTATCAATATCGCACTAGATAGCCCGGTTGAAATTATTGCGGAAGATTTGAATGTAACTTATACATGTTCAAACGCTGAAGTTGATCAAGACAAGCAATTCCCGTTAACAGGTGCTCTAGTTAAGTACGCTCTTGGTAAAAAACGTTCTTCAACAGCAACTGAAACAAATGGCTCTTATGCACTTTCAGGACTTGAAAGTGGAGAAACATATGCTGTAACTATCATTCCTCGTGGCATTGAAGTAGAACCTGAAGTGACCTCAATTACAGCTGATGGCACTGCAGAATCATTTAACTTCGACCGTGACAATTGTGAACTTAAAACCGTTGAAGTAACAGGTGGCACTGGTGGTACTGGTGGTAATGGCTAATATTGTTATTTAGCTAAAATATTTAAAAACCGCGCTTTATGCGCGGTTTTTTATTACATCAATATCACCCTGCCGAAAAGAAGCTTTTGATACCACGGCTCTACCTCCTAAAAAACCCCTCAAAATTAGTATGTTAAACAACAGTTACCATGAGTTTTATTCTCTTGAACATGTGAGCATGCTAAATGTGCTTGCTGATCTTTAACATTCTAATAGTGCCCTAAAATAATTCGGTAAGATTGAGGTTTCAGAGCGGTGCTGTATACACCCTAAAAAGACAAGAGATAAATTAAATACATTCCCGAAGCACTAACTTTTTATTCTCATCAACAACAACGAATAGCAGCTGGGACTAGTAGCAAACAAGGCTAAATAACAAAAAGCGATCTTCAACAAGCACTATCAAATGATACTAATTCGCTTAATTAAGTAAGAAATTTTGAGGCGATAAAACTTCGTTGATAATAAAGCAAAATTTCGGTATTTAGTTGTTCTCAGCAATTGCTCCTGCATTGTTCTACCTCCTGCTTCGATGCAGCCGTAAATAAGAAATTTTTAGCCCGGTAGTGACCTGTTTAATCTCTCAAAATGATTAAGTATTATTGCGAATTGGTGTGAGAACTGAATACAAAAAAGACCCTAAACAGGGCCTTTTTCATACATTTTTAAAAAACTTACTTTTTGAGCAGTAAATCGTGGATATTGGCTAAATCCGATTTACCTTCAATAATTTCATCCGGTGTTAAGCCTGAAAGCTCGTGAGGGAACACCAGCCACTCGTCAGACTCATGAATATAATAATCTGGCACCATGTCTACCTTTGAGTTTTTAGGCTTGTAGTAGGGGCAAGCAACGCGAATATCGCGTGGTAAGTTTAAGCGCATTAATTCAGATAACTTTTCTTTTAATGCAAAAATACTGCGGCCAGAATCAAAAACATCATCCACAATAAGCAAAGAGTCACCCGCATTTGCATTTTCAATAATATAATGCAGGCCGTGTACTTTAATTTCTTTCGATTGCTGATTGATACCGTAATACGATGATGTACGAACAGCAATGTGGTCTGTCTCTATGCCTTTGTAATCGTAGTATTCTTGTACTGCAATACCAATTGGAGCGCCACCACGCCAAATACCAATGATGAAATCAGGACGAAAACCATCGTCATAAACTTGTGCCGCAACACGAAATGAATCTTCGAGAAGCTGCTGCGCAGTGATATAGCACTTATCTGACATAAATAGAAACCCCAGTGTGAATTGATCATCCAAGTGTAGTTAATGAAATATAAACTAACCACTTGATGAGAAAATGTGGGGCGAGATTTTATACTATATTGTGCGAAAAATCTTGTATCCGTTTGTAAAATTACCAAAAACGAAAAACGCCCATAATCGGGCGTTTTTACTTATTTAGTTAGCAAACTGGTTATTACGCTTTCTCTAATAACGTTCTTGCTACTGTGCGCATCCCTTGGGTTGTTGCACCTGCAGCCCACTCGCTTGTGCTACCCATATTAAATGCTGCTGCAAGGTCAATATGAACCCATCCCTTGCCATCATTTGGCACAAAGCGAGATAAGAAACCAGCCGCATTCGATGCACCACCATAGCCACCGCCTTTTTGTGGGCGGCTGTTTGCTGTATCAGCATATGGTGAAGGGCAATTTTGTTGATGCCACTTCTCAAGCGGTAATGGCCAAGCGCCTTCCATTTCTTGCTCTGCAAAGTCTTGCACTTCACGGACAAATTCTTTATCAAGGCCAAATAGTGCGTTGTACTCTTGACCAACAGCCACCAGTGCAGCACCGGTTAGCGTTGCTGCATCAATAATTAATGGCGCACCGGTTTCACCCGCAGCCATTAAGCCATCAGCAAGCACTAGACGGCCTTCTGCATCGGTATTAACAATTTCAACTGTGGTGCCATTTTTATAGGTAAGAATATCACCTAGTTTATATGCATGGCCTGAAATTAAGTTTTCAGCACAACATAGGAATAATTTAATGCGCTTATTAACGCCACGGTTAATCGCAAGTGCTAAACCAGCCGTTACGGTTGCTGCACCGCCCATGTCACACTTCATGCCTAGCATGCCTTCACTTGGCTTAATAGAGTAACCGCCAGAGTCAAATGTAATACCTTTACCAACTAGCGCAGCGGCCACTGGCGCCGTTTCGTCACCCGTAGGGTTATAGTCTAGCTCAAGTAGTACAGGTGGGCGCTCACTACCACGACCAACCGCATGAATACCAATCCATTGCTGCTCAAGTAATGCATCCCCTTTAATAATTTGATAGCTAACATGCTCAGGCGCTAATGACTGAATAAACTCAGCCGCTTTACCAGCAAGGCTTTCAGGGAAAATATCATCAGCGGTCCCATTGATCATTTGACGAGCCCAAGTCGCTGCTTGCGTTAAAGAAGCCAGCTCTTTGCTGTCTGTTTTTGCATTCTCGGCAAATTCAACTGCGTCTAAATTCTTTGGTGAAACAAAGCCTTGGTAAAAAGCCCACTGTGTTTCTGTGCACCAAACATCACCCGTTAGCGCAATATTTTTTAAACCTTGATTCGCTAACGTACGCGCTGCTTTCTGAACGTTTTTAAGTGTATCTTGTTCAGTTAAATGAATAGTTGCGCCTTGTTCAGTAAAAGAAAGAGAGGCTTTATCACCCCAATGTGCGGCAGCAGCCTGCTCGCTTAGTTGAACTAAAAATTTTTCCGACATGTTAGAATACTCTTTTTGCGCTAAAAATTGTTCACTGAGTTTACTACAGGCTACGTCAGTTCCCAACCGCTTGCGATAAATAACGCCTTAAATGACAACCAAGGTGCACTCTGCTTGGTTATTCACTTACAATATAGAAAAGCTCAAATAAAAACAAAATAATGAAATTTAATCCTCCATTACAATCAGCCACTTTATTAAAGCGCTATAAGCGATTTTTGGCTGATTTAGTCACGCAAGATAATCAACAATTTACAGCACATTGCGCCAATACAGGCAAAATGACAGGCTGTGCCGAGCCAGGTTTTAACGCGTTTTACTCAACCAGTGATAACCCAAAACGTAAATACCCGCAATCGTTACAACTCACCCAAAATCAACATGGGCATTTAATTTGTGTTAATACTGCAGTTGCTAATCAAGTCGTTCAAGAAGCTCTCGAAAATCATCTTATCAAGCAGCTTGATGGCTACGATACACTGCAAGCTGAAGTGAAATACGGTCAAGAGAATAGCCGCATCGATTTTTTATTAACGGCTGAAAACACCGCTCATTGCTATGTTGAGGTTAAGTCAGTGACCTTGCTATCAGAGGAAAAGCCAGAAACTGGTCAAGGTTACTTTCCCGATGCTAAAACAGTGCGAGGACAAAAACACCTGCGCGAGTTAATAGAAATGGTGCAACAGGGGCACCGAGCTGTTTTGTTTTTTGCTGTATTACATCAAGGAATTAATACAGTCAGTGGCGCATCACATATAGATGCTAAATACAGCGAACTATTAGTACACGCCGTTGACTGTGGTGTAGAAGTATATGCTTATAAAGCAGAGATTTCAGCCAGTCACATTGTACTGGCTGAAGAAGTGCCGTTTATTGCTTAGTCATTGAGATATCAATTTCATCGATCAGATTTTGTTCTATATCTGCTTCTTTGTAGTATAACGGTCTGAGTTTTGCTGTTTGAGAATAATAACGGCTTTGATCATCAAAGTGCTCTGAACGTGAATCAGAGCTCTGTGACATGGTTAATAATCCTTTAGCAACCGGTCCATCCTCAGTAAAATTCATCACAAACATCCAGCTTGAACCATAGTTCACAGGGTAGCCTTGCGCTGATAAATTTGACGCTAAAGGTTGGCCTGTAACTGCATCCGGTAATGTTTGATAATCAGCATAAGGTATCAGAGTAGAGCGTGTTAAATTACTTCTATCGTATCTGAAAACATTAAAGCCTCCCTCAACATGCATCGGCCCAGCCCATGGAAGCTGCTCACCTGAAGCATGCCCTCCGGCCAGTGATTTTTCTACGAACTGAAGCTCAGCTAAAGTACTTGTTAATGGCACCCCATTCGCCTGCACATTTAACATAGCGTGCGCCAGCGCTTTTAATGCAACTTTATCTTGGCGTAGAGTATGAGGCGTATTAGCCGGGTCTGTAACATCAAAGTTGTTATATAAGTGTGCTGAAGGATTAAATAGATGCGCAAACTCACGGATCAATGCAGCACCTTCTGTATCTAAGTTCATAGCACCATTCCAGTTAGCAACGATATCGCAGGCAGGACTAATATCCACGTCAATACCCGCTGAAACTTGCACCGGTGTATTTCCTTGGGCAATACATTGTGAGGCTAAATCGGTAAACACCAGTTCACCTAAGTAGATGCGATTGCCAATTAATGCCTGTTCTAATTCATCAAGTGTAAATTTACCGTCTTCTCCCCCGCCTTCTTGCAATAACTTCAGACCCATTCGTGTTCTTAGTGATAAAGGCTTATGTACATCACCATACTGCGCAGCAAAACCAAGTAAAGGCTGTTTTAAGTTTGTCACCCAATAACTATCATTCGAGTTTTGTACATAGTCTGTCCGCGTAAGCTGGGGTGCTTCAGAAAAAGGCACTTTACCTTGGCTTTCAAAAAGCTTCATGTTGCCAGGCACCAAATCAAAGCCCGTTGATTCCCTCAAAGCAACGAGCTCAGGCTGCAAACGAATTGCTAGGTTAGCAGTGTCATCTAATTTAAGCACTGTGCTGTCATCAACGTAAAAAACAGTGCCCGTTTTATCTGTTGCCATCGTATTGTTGAACGACACCCCATCAAACTGAGCGAATGACGCTTTCATATCATCAAGACTCACGGCTTGGTTGAGTGCTGACCACTGCGCTACAACATCCATATTAAATTCATTGGCATCTTTTATGGTAAATGCTTGAGTGTCATTCCAGCCTAACCCTCTTTCAGCAGGCGTTTCTAGCATCAAACCATGGTGGCTGTAATAAAATGGTTTTGTAAGCTCAATCGTTGTGTTTGGCCCCACAGCAACCTCCACCGTTACCATTTTACTGGTAATAGTGTGTTGCTCACCCTCAACACCATAACTCATGCGATCATTTTCATTTAATGCGAGCTGATAAATTAAAAAGTGACGTGCCGTCGAGAAGGTGTGCGTCCAGGCCACATGTTCATTAAAACCTATATTAATAACACCAGGCATGCCTTGCAGGCTCCCACCCATCACATTCATGGCACCAGGGACTGTTAAGTGTGACTGCCAAAAACGCAAATTTCCTTCATGAGGAAAATGTGGATTTGCTAATAATCCGCCCTGACCGTTGGCCATCATCTCTTTACCCAGCCCCCAGCCATTTGAGCCCAAGTGCTCAAATTTCTTCTCTAACTTAAATTGCTTTGCTTGCTGATTTATATTTTTAACAAGGCTCGAAACGGCACTCGGTTCACTACCACTTGGCACAGGCAAATACTCATCACCATCACCTGGGTTTGCAAAAAATGCTAATTCTAAAAAGTTAGCTGAGCTTGCAAGTTGCACTGTCGCCATTGAATAAGCCAGCATATCTTGAGCCGTTAAGCTAATAACCCAAGGCTGAGATGCACATTCAGGCGCTAAATTTTCAGCCCCCGTATCAGTCACATATTTATTGAAGCCCTGCACAAACCCTTCAAAATGAGCACGACTTGTTTCATCTAATTCAGCATAATGTTCCGCCGCATACTCATTTACACCTAGAGCTTTATAACCAAAATCAGAGATTAAGTGTTTTGAATCGCCACTCCCCGCAACTTGATCAGGGCCATAGTATTTAGCACGCTCGCCGCGGGTTTTAATTATTTGATCCATTAATAAACACGCATGATCTTTTGCATAAGCATAGCCACTGCCAAATGCCAAGCTTTCAAGGTTTGATGCTGTAATATGTGGGACGCCATAACTTGTCCAACGAATATTGGCATCAAGCGTCTTGTTATCTGCAAAAGTAGGTATTGCGACCTTTACAACATCTTCAGGTTCGGGTGTTGTCGTAACGGGGGGCTCAACGGTTTTGTTATCGTTATCTGAGTTACAACCTACAGCAAGAAATGCGGCTGCAATGCTGAACATTATTGGATGAAGTTTCATTGTGCTTCCTTTATTATGAGTATTATATCCATCAACCAGCTTGCCTTAATTAAAAGACTAAATCTTGACCCTCCACGCAAAATATTGACTTTGCGCGCCTAGTCATGCAGCTTAACTGTTGCTAATAATAATAAAAAATGAACGACTATGTTTTATGTCAATAGCCAAATCATTCGCTCCTTGGTCTATTTCTTACAAAAACAAGGGCTTGAAAAAGAACAGCTGCATGCATTACTTGCTGAGCGCCGCTGTTATCTCAATGAAACTAGCTACCGATTTCCTGTATCAGATTACGAATCGTTAATGCATTATGCTGACACCCAGCTTAAGCAAGAGCATATAGGCCTTTTGTTTGGTCAATCACTCAAAGCACAAAACTGGGGGCTATTGGGGCATGTCGCCTTGGTGAGTCAAAATCTTGAGAAAGCGCTGCAGCATGCGCAAAGATTAAATTCACTGGTAAGAAACATTGGTCGAATAGAGCTGAGAAAAGTGCAGCAGCAATGCCAACTGAGCTGGCATGCACGAAGCCCAATACGACATTACATGGTAGATGAACTGTTTAGTAGTTGGTTATCGTTTGCAAACCACTGCTGCCAGCAGAACGCTGAACTTGCGCTTGAAAAAGTAACCCTTACCAGACCCATTCCGAGCACTGCGAGTGTGCACATTTATCAGCATACTTTTAACTGCCCTATCGAATTTGGTGCCAAATCCAACAGCCTTATTTTTAATGAAAAACTACTTAATAGCCGTTTACACTCGCCAAACCCAGAGCTTGAACAACTCTTGTTATCGCAAGCGGGAGATTTAACGCCGTATGCAGATCATATTAATGAATTAAATGCCTTTATTGCCTGCCAATTCCCTGTTATTCCAAGTGTTGAGCAAGCCGCATTACAATTAGGCTTAAAGAAACGCAGCTTGCAGCGCTACCTCACTGGGCAGCAACTAAGCTTCACAAAGTTAATTGATCAGCAAAGAAAACAACACGCAAAACGCATGTTACTGCAAGGCTATTCAGTGCTTGAGATCAGCAATAAACTGGGATTTTCAGAGCAGAGTGCTTTACAACGCGCATTTAAACGCTGGTACGACACAACCCCCAAAAAGTTTCTCAATGAACACATGTTTTAAGTTGTAATATGATTTTTTGCCCATATAACTTAGCAAATTAAAAATTGCACGGGCCGTGTAAACGAATAAAACCGCCCATTCTTATTTTTAAAGTCGATAAGTTGGGGCATACAGGATTAATTAAAAAATAAATTTGCCTCAAACAGAAGATTCTGCTATTTATAGCCGCCGGCTAATGCTGGGCAAAATATTAAGGATTTAGGAGAAAGTTATGCCAGACCAGAAAAGACTAGGGTTATTGGCTCAGGCCGGGTTAGAGCCGTATCAGGAACAGCCGGGTGAAGAGTATATGAATGATGCACAACGTGCTCATTTTAAAACAATTTTAGAAGCTTGGCGTAACGATTTACGTAACGAAGTAGACCGTACTAAATCGCACATGCAAGATGAAGCAGCTAACTTTCCAGATCCAGTAGACCGTGCAGCACAAGAAGAAGAGTTCTCTTTAGAGCTTCGCACTCGTGACCGCGAACGTAAACTGATCAAGAAAATTGAAAAAACAATTCAATTAATCAAAGATGATGACTTTGGTTATTGTGAATCATGTGGTATCGAAATTGGTATCCGCCGCTTAGAAGCGCGTCCAACAGCTGATTTATGTGTTGACTGTAAAACGCTTGCGGAAATTAAAGAAAAACAATCAGGACGCGGTTAATTACATACATTAATTAACCTATGTCTACCACAGCCGTTAATGCGCCTATGCGCACATACAGGGGCCGTTTTGCGCCATCACCTTCTGGGCCATTGCACTTTGGCTCATTAATAGCGGCTGTGGGCAGCTTCCTTGATGCAAAATCAAATCAAGGTAAGTGGCTAGTCAGAATAGAAGACATTGACACAACCCGTGTTGTACCCGGCGCAAGCGATGACATATTACGCACTCTAGAAGCGTATGGGCTGCACTGGGACGAAGGCGTTATCTACCAAACTAAACGCCATACTGAATACCAAGCCGTTGTTGACGCACTCATTGCAAAGAACCTTGTCTACGCCTGTCATTGCACCCGTAAAGAAATCAAAGCAATGGGCGGAATATACCAAGGGTATTGCAAATCAAAACATCACCCATTAAACGATTCTGCACTGCGCTTAACTCAGCAATTTGCGACGAGTGAATATCATGACCTTATTCAAGGTCAGGTGAATATTGACAGCCGACTTGCTAAAGAAGACTACCTTATAAAACGAAGTGATGGCTTATTTGCTTATCAGCTGGTTGTCGTCGTCGATGATATTGCACAAGGAATAAGCCACGTGGTGCGTGGAGCCGATTTACTCGAGCCAACAGCAAGACAACTCAGCTTATTTAAGCAACTAGGGCAACCAGCACCTAACTACGCGCATCTACCATTGGCTGTTGCAAAGCCCGGTTTTAAATTATCAAAACAAAACTACGCACCGGCCATATCAAAACGAGCGCCAAAACCAGCATTATTTGATGCGTTTCGTTTTTTAGGTTTAAACCCAGAGCCTGCTCTATTGTCTTCAACAGTCGAAGAAATGCTTAATTGGGCAATCTCAGCCTACCGTATTGAAAACATCCCAACAGCGCTAGAAATACAAGTTAGTGAGAATCCACACGCCACTTTTTGTGATTTTCAAGTCATTACAAAATAAATTGCCAATTTTAAAGGCAGAGTAACTTAATTTTTGAGCCACGCTGGTATATGATAGCGACCCAAAGTGTGCGAATCATTAACACCATACTGTAGCGTCATATAAAACACACATTTACTGACTCAATCTCATATCGACGAAGTGAAAAAACACACGCTATACTTGATGAGTCGCAAAGTCCGCGTCGTAGGAGACAGATTATTATTTCCAAGCTTTTTCAATTTTGTCGGCAAATTATCGGCCCAAATGCCTCGACTTCAACAAATGCCGCACAAACGAGCGAGTTACCTTTGGTGATCGAGCGCAGTGAACATGGTATTTCACGCAAACAATTTAGCCCAAATGCAATCAAAGTATTATACCGCCTCAAAGAAGGTGGCTACGATGCTTACTTAGTCGGTGGTTGTATTCGAGATATATTGTTAGGCCAACAACCTAAAGACTTTGACGTAGTTACAAATGCGACGCCAGAACAAATCAAAAAACTATTTCGTAACTGTCGCCTAATTGGTCGTCGCTTTCGTTTAGCGCACATTGTGTTTGGCCGTGAAATAATTGAAGTTGCTACGATGCGCGGCCATCATGAAGCCGACGAAGAAAAAAACCACGTTAGCCAATCAAGCGAACATGGGCAACTGCTGCGAGATAATGTGTACGGTAGTATTGAAGAAGACGCCGAGCGTCGAGATTTCTCAATTAATGCGCTGTATTATTCAATTAATGATTTTTGCATCTATGACTACGCCAACGGTATTAGTGCAATAAAAGCCAAACAGGTTGAATTAATTGGCGATCCAGAAACCCGCTACCGTGAAGACCCTGTACGTATGCTGCGTGCAGTCCGTTTTGCAACAAAGTTAGGCATGACCATTGCGCCTTCGACAGAAAAGCCAATGAAAGAGCTTGCAAG
This sequence comes from Pseudoalteromonas sp. bablab_jr011, assembly GCF_016464045.1. Classification (NCBI taxonomy): domain Bacteria; kingdom Pseudomonadati; phylum Pseudomonadota; class Gammaproteobacteria; order Alteromonadales; family Pseudoalteromonadaceae; genus Pseudoalteromonas; species Pseudoalteromonas sp. bablab_jr011. The sequence goes on from NZ_JACDWU010000304.1 coordinate 17,802, forward strand.
CTTATTAGACCACATTCCTCCTGCACGTCTATTTGAAGAGTCACTCAAGCTGTTTTTAAATGGTAAAGCAGAAGAAAACTATATCATGTTGCGTCAGTATGGCCTTTTCAAAGCCCTATTCCCTGCCCTTGATAAAATTTTGAATGCTAACCCAGATGGACTCGAGCACGCATTTATTCTGCAAATGTTTAAAAACACAGATAAACGTATCAATGCAGAGAAAAAAGTAACCCCTGCGTTTATATTCGCTGCACTATTGTGGTTCCCATTATTAGACATCGCTAAAAAATTACAGCAACGTGACCAACTTTCTGAGTTTGATGCATTTGCACAAGCGATGAATAAGGTACTCAGTGAAAGCGCACAACATGTTGCCGTACCTAAACGGTTCACTTTAGGCGCTAGAGATATCTGGCATATTCAACAACGCCTTGATAAACGCGGTGGTCAACGCGCATACCGGTTAACGCAACAGCCTCGTTTTAAAGCTGCCTACGACTTTTTACTATTACGTGTTCAAGCTGGTGAGCAGCAACATCAAGAACTTGCTACGTGGTGGACGGCGTATTTAAGCCAAGATATAAATGGCCAAAAAGAGATGGTTAAGGCACTTGGCCATCAAGGTGGTCCTAAACGCCGCCGTCGACCTCGTAAGAAAAAAGCAGAATAAACATGAACATAGTGTATTTAGGGTTAGGCGCAAATTTAAATGCGCCACGTACACAAATTCGTAATGCTATTGCAGCATTACAAGGGCTACCAGAAATTGAGCTGGTTTGCGTATCGCATGATTACGCAAGTAAGCCAATGGGGCCACAAGATCAACCCGACTATGTCAATGCGGTTGCGTGTATTAAAACGGCTCTGCAACCAGAGCAACTACTCGATTTAACCCAAGCAGTAGAACGTGATCATGGCCGTGTACGTAAAGAAGAACGTTGGGGACCTCGCACCCTTGATATTGATATTCTATTATTTGGTGACCAAGTGATCGACACGCCTCGCCTCACCGTGCCTCATTATGGCCTCGTTGAGAGAGAGTTTGTTGTTTATCCTTTATTAGAGATAGCCCCTTCTCTTGTTTTACCGAATAACCAATCACTTGCTGATATAACAAAAACGTTGCCTTTAAACGATTTACAAAAACTCCCTCAGCAGTAATCAACCTAGGCGAAGCCTTAGAGGAAATTATGTCTAAAATCACCGTTTCAACTCTTAATAAAATGAAACACGAAAAACAAAAAATTACCGCGCTTACAGCTTACGATGCCAGCTTTGCAAAATTGTTTCATGATAATGGCGTCGAAGTGATTTTAGTCGGTGACTCACTGGGCATGGTTTTACAAGGTGGTGATGACACATTAGCAGTAACGAACAGCGAGATTGCTTACCATACACGGTGTGTCCGCGCCGGTAGCCGCGAGCTATTCATCATCGCTGACTTACCTTTTATGACCTACTCAAACCCTGCCGATGCGTGTAAAAATGCAGCCGAGTTAATGCGTGCTGGCGCCAACATGATCAAACTTGAAGGTGGCGAGTGGTTACACGACAGCATCCGCGCAATGACGCAACAAGGTATACCTGTGTGTGGTCATTTAGGTTTAACACCTCAGTCTGTGCACGTATTTGGCGGCTTTAAAATTCAAGGCCGCGAACAATCACAAGCTGATAAAATGCTTAGCGATGCTAAAGCGCTTGAAGCTGCAGGTGCACAATTATTGGTATTAGAGTGTATTCCTAGTGAATTGGCTAAGCGTATTACCGATGAATTAACTATCCCGACAATCGGAATTGGTGCTGGCAATCAAACCGACGGACAAATTTTAGTTATGCACGACCTCGTCGGCATTTCAGCTGGTTATATCCCTAAGTTTTCAAAAAACTTTTTACTTGAAACAGGGAATATGCCAGCAGCCGTGCAAAAGTATTGTGAAGATGTAAAAAGTGGTGCTTTCCCTAGTACCGAACATGAGTTTAAATAATGCAATCAATCACTGAAATTAAATCGTTACGTAGTCAAATCAAAGCTTGGCGTCAAGCTGGACTTAGCATTGCACTCGTCCCAACCATGGGCAACTTGCACCAAGGGCATTTTTCATTAGTTGAAAAAGCAAAAACGTTAGCCGATAAAGTCGTCGTCAGTATTTTTGTTAATCCTATGCAATTTGGCGCCAATGAGGATCTCGACAACTACCCGCGCACGCTCAACGAAGATAAACAAGGCCTAGCAGAACTTGAAACTGACATCGTGTTTACGCCGTCAGTTGAAACCATCTATCCAAATGGCCTTGGTGAACAAAGCTTTGTTGATGTACCTGGCGTGTCGATGGGTTATTGTGGTGGTTCACGTCCCGGCCATTTTAAAGGTGTCGCTACCGTTGTGACTAAGTTATTCAATCTTGTGCAACCTGACTTTGCCTGTTTTGGTGAAAAAGATTTTCAGCAACTGCAAGTGATTAAAACCATGACACGCGATCTCTCTATCCCTGTCGAGATTGTCGGTGTACCTACGTGCCGTGAAATATCAGGCCTTGCTATGAGCTCACGTAATGGCTATTTGTCTGATGAGCAAAAAGACACCGCAAAAGTATTATTTGCAACCCTTAACGAGACGGCTGAGCAGCTAAAACAAGGCCAAACGAATTTCGCTGAATTAGAAGCTAAAGCCAAAGAAACGCTTGAAGCCGCAGGCCTAAAACCTGATTATTACTCGATTGCCGAGCGTTCAACGCTAAAAGCTGCATCAGCAGCGGATAAACAACTGGTTATTTTAGCCGCAGCCTTCTTAGGATCGGTTCGTTTAATTGATAATTTGCAAGTTACGCTGGATTAAGTTTCAACAATCTGGGTAAGATGGATTTAAAAGAATAGCCATAAACTAGGGATAAGCATGAAAAAATTACCAGCTCTTGCAGCATCATTGTTTGCATTCACCTTGTTAGCAGCTTGCTCAAGCAAGATTGATAACCCAGAAATGCAACAATGTGCCCAACAAAACTATCAATGCGAAGCCAGCTGCGAACAGCAAAGCACCGCAGATGGCTTAGTTCATAAAGTCTGTAGTAACAAGTGCATCGAAGCTTACAATCAATGTAAAGCGAATGCAGAAAAGTTAGGCGAAGTTAAATAAATTTGCCTTTCTGAGGCACTGAATTATATCAATTTACTTAATTAAACATTCTATTTTGAGTGTTATTGCGAATTGGTATGTGTCAGTTCAGTGCCTGCACCTTCCTTCTCGATTACAATTTCACTTTTTCAATTAAGCCTCTGCTAATTTTGTTCATATTTTTGTTCATCCTTTAAGCTATTCATATTAGGGCAAGCTTTCGTTCATTAAACTTCTCCATATTGGTGACGAATTAACAACTGCTACCGTGTAATTGTTTCTCACTAATTTCAAAATTTACTCTTCGCATTTAGCTGTACCAACTCAACGTCATTGAGATTATTAGTGTTTTTTAGGTTCACTTTTTGCTGAGAGGTATGAATGAATAAACGTGATTTACGGCTAAAGGAAAAATTAATGAAACCAGAAACCCGAACTAAGCTCTTCAGCGCTGTTAAAAAGAAGACCTTCTTGGGCGTATTATTAGCCATGAGTGCAGGCCATACTTACGCAACTGAAAACCAAACTCAGCCACAAGAAACTGAAACACAGCACACCGTTGTTGAGCAAAAGCCTGCGATGATCACAATTCCACAAGAAAAACTATTTGATGTAATCACTGCTCGCGCTAAAAAGTTAGCCTCTGAGCCGTATGTCGCACCAAAAGATTTAGAACTTGAAGCATTAACCAGCATTGGTTATCAAGATTACCGTGCTATTCGCTTTCGCCCAGATCAAGCAATCTGGAAAGATCAAAGCTTATATGAAGTGCAGTTATTTCATCCCGGCTTTTTATATAAATCACCGGTGGCAATTAATACCCTAGAGCAAAATGCCGAAGTTAAAAGCTTGCCTTTTAAAACTGATTATTATCGTTACGATGCAACCGCGGCTCCGTTGGAAGCAGAAATAAGCACTGCAATTAAGAATACTCAGTTGGGTCATGCCGGTTTTCGTCTGCATTTTCCGCTCAATAATAGCGAATACAAAGATGAAGTTGCGGTATTCCAAGGTGCCTCTTATTTTCGTTTAGTGGGCCCACACCAAGTCTATGGCCTTTCAGCCCGCGGACTTGCGGTTGATACTGCTCTTAGCTCGGGCGAAGAATTTCCCGTGTTTAAAGAATTTTGGTTAGTAAAACCAGCGCCTGAAGACACCACTATCGTGCTTTATGCACTGCTTGATAGCCCATCTGTTGCTGGAGCATATCGTTTTGAGTTAACACCTTCGACAAACACTGAAGTAAAAACTCAGATGCAAATTTTTGCCCGCAAAGATATTAAAAAACTGGGTATAGCACCACTAACAAGTATGTTTTATCACGGTGAAAACAGCACCAAGTTTTTTGATGACTACCGTCCAGAAGTACATGACTCAGACGGCCTATTAATGCAATCAGCAGAGGGTCAATGGGTATGGCGAGCACTTAACAACCCTAAAAAATTAAGTGTTACATCATTTAGTTATGATAATCCGAAGGGATTTGGCCTCGCACAACGTGACCGTGATTTTAACAATTACTTAGACACAGAGGCACATTACCATAACCGCCCGAGTATGTGGATTGAGCCAATGGGTTCGTGGGGGAAAGGCCGCGTTGAGCTGGTAGAGATTCCCACAGACACAGAAACTAACGACAACATTGTTAGCTACTGGGTGCCTGAGCAAGCGATGAAAGCAGGCGATAGCTTAAGTTTCAGCTATAAGCTATCAACTTTTAATGCAACCCTTGCATCTCAGGATAAAGCGAGTGTTTTAAGAACACGCATAGGCAGTGCAGCCCTGCCTGGCGAAAAGAATCCACCACCAAAAAGTCACCGTCAATTTACTGTTGACTTCAGTGGTGAAAACATCAATCAACTGTCTGCAAATTTTGCTATGAAGGCCGATTTAGCACTGTCATCAGGTGAGATTAGCGATAAAACAGTTCAGCAGTTACCGAATAATCAAGGATGGCGCGTCGCGTTTAAAGTGGCGCCAGAGGGAGATAAGCCTGTCGATATGCGCTTATCGTTAAAACTACGTGACAAAGAAATCAGCGAGGTATGGAGCTATGTCTGGTATCCAAATGACGTCCAATAGCAAAACATTAACACCAACCGCAATGCCATTTAAGAAAACTCGCGTTTGGCTATTTTCATGCCTTGCGCTAGCGATTACTGCATATGGTGTGTGGATCATGTTCGATATTTTAAATTCTAACGGCATGACACCGCTTGAGTACGCATTGCTGTTTTTATTTTCAGTGACCTTCGCGTGGATCGTAACAGCCTTTTGTAGTGGCTGTATGGGCTTTATTTTACAACTGCTGCGTATTGACCCACTGACGCTTAAACGTCAAAAGCCCATTGAAATTAACGAACATGCACTAAGCCAGACTAAAACAGCTGTCGTGATGCCAATTTATAACGAAGATACCGAGCGTGTGATCGCTGGTTTTGAAGTGAGTCTTCGATCGCTCGCTAAAACGGGCCAAATGCCGAACTTCGATTTCTATTTACTTAGTGATACACAAGATCCAGAGATTGCGCGCAATGAACTAAAAGCATGGAATGCATTAACGGCACGTTTAGGTGACTTAGCTCAGCATACTTTTTATCGTCGTCGTGAAGATAATAAACACCGTAAAGTGGGTAACCTCACTGATTTTTGTGAACGCTGGGGAAGTCAATACGAGCACATGATTGTACTTGATGCTGACAGCATCATGACAGGAAAATGTATGCTTGAGCTAACCACAAGCATGATCAGTAATCCAAAATCAGGCCTTATTCAAACGATTCCGATTCCGGTTCGCCAAGATACTTTTTTTGGTCGATTTTTACAATTCGCCTCAATTTTATACAGCCCTATGCTGGCGACAGGTTCTGCATTTTGGCAAACCAATCAAGCAAATTACTGGGGACACAACGCAATTATTCGTGTTGAAGCCTTCACGCAATGTTGCGGTCTTCCTGTATTAAAAGGCAATGCTCCTTTTGGTGGAGAGATTTTAAGTCACGATTTTGTTGAAGCATCACTGCTACACCGTTCTGGTTGGGATGTATTATTACTCAGCGATATTGAAGGCAGCTATGAAGAAGTACCGAGCAACATTCTAGACTACGCAATTCGCGACAGACGATGGGTGCAAGGTAATATTCAGCATCTCGGTTTATTGCCAAAATCAGGTTTGAAACTGATGAGTAAAATGCACTTTTTATTTGGTGCCACTGCGTATATCTCATCACTTATTTGGTTATCTATGCTGGCATTAAGTACCTTGGATGCAGTTACGCGTGCACTGAATAGTGATGTGTATTTTAACCATGCGTACCAGCTATTTCCTACTTGGCAAATTGCTAAAACTGATTTAATTGATTCACTGCTATTTATCACTGCGGTATTACTACTTTTACCAAAACTTATGGGATTGATAGTGACTTTAGTGCATCGCAATAAAGCCTTTGGTGGCAGTGTAAAATTGATCGCAGGCTCACTCATTGAGAGCGTATTTGCTATTGTAATCGCGCCACTCATGATGGTGTTTCATAGCTACTTTGTAGTGTGTGTATTTCTTGGTAAGAAAGTTAGCTGGGATGCGCAGCCTCGTGAAGGACGCATGGTGCCGTGGCAAGAAGCAATTGGGTATACTCTATTTTCAACCATCACCGCTATTATTTGGGGTGGTGTAGCTTATTACTATACCCCGACTTTCTTTTGGTGGTTATCACCTATTTTAGTTGGACTGATTTTAGCAGCCCCGATTGTACGTTACTCAAGTAGCATAGGATTAGGCATAAAAATGCGTAAATTGGGCTTATTCTTATGCCCAAGCGAAGTGCAAAACGATGACACTCTGGCAGCACTTCGTGTGCATCAGCAAGAGATTGGTCTTCCTAAAGACGAGCACGCTAATTTTAACATTCCCGCATTACCAACCGAGACCCCAACGGTGATGCCAATCCAAAGCTTTAAAGCTAAGCCTGGCAAAAAGCGCAAACAAGTTCGCCTTGCTCAGCAACGCATAAAAGCAAAACTCTTTGCTAAAAGCTAAAACGAAAAGAACCGCTCATTGAGCGGTTCTTTTATCACTGTCTGTATTGATTGTTACAGAAGACCTAGCTTTTTAAGTTCAGCCATTGCCATCTTGCCTGAAAGCGGCACATAACCATCTTTCTCAACAATTTTTTGACCATCTACTGATAACACCATTTTTAAGAACTCTGCATCAATAGGTGCAAGTGGCTTATTAGGGTGTTTGTTAACGTATACATATAAGAAACGAGAAAGTGGGTATTTGCCCGTTGCAACGTTTTCTAATGTCGCATCAACAAAGTTATCACCTTTCTTAGCAAGTGGCACAGTACGTACACCCGATGTCTTATAACCGATACCTGAGTAACCAATCGCATTCACTGACGAAGAGATTGACTGAACAACCGATGCAGAACCTGGTTGCTCATTTACATTGTTACGGAAGTCACCTTTACACAATGCTTTTTTCTTGAAGTAACCGTAGGTGCCTGATACTGAGTTACGACCATAAAGTTGGATATCTTTTGCAGCCCAATCACCTGTTAAGCCTACATCACTCCAACGATTTACTTGAGCATCAGCACCACACTTGCGAGTTGAAGAGAAAATAGCATCCACTTGGTCAATACGTAAACCTTCGATTGGGTTATCTTTATGTACAAAAACCGCTAGCGCATCAATTGCAACGCGAACTTCTGTAGGCTTGTAACCATAACGTTTCTCGAAAGCTTCAATTTCTTTAGACTTCATACGTCGGCTCATAGGGCCGAAGTTTGCAGTCCCCTCTGTCAGTGCTGGAGGCGCAGTTGAAGAACCCGCTGCTTGGATTTGGATGTTTACATTTGGGTAAAAGCGTTTATATTCTTCCGCCCAAAAGGTCATCATATTGGCAAGTGTGTCAGAGCCCACAGATGAAAAGTTACCAGAAATACCACTTGTTTTTTGGTACTCAGGCATATCTTTATCAACTGCAGCTGCTTGAGCTGATACAAATGTTGTTACAGCCACACCCATTGCGGCAACGAGATTTTTAAATTTCATAGGGGTTACTCCGATTTGTTCGTCCCATTTCCTAACTGCAGTCTACTCTAAAGACACTAGATGACAGTTAGATTACCCTAAAATGACAGTTTTATGACTTTGCATTAATTTCTAAAGAGTCTGGTAAGCGAACGACTTTATCGCTGCCAAAGGCAAACGAAAATGTCGATCCTTCACCAACTTTACTCTTAATATTCAAATGACTATCGTGACGTGTAAGTACATGTTTTGTTATCGCTAAACCTAAGCCAGAGCCACCCGTTGTGCGACTACGTGCTTTATCTACTCGATAAAAACGCTCTGTTAGGCGATTAATATGTTCGCTGGCAATACCATCACCGTTATCAGTGACACTAAACGCAGCCTGATTATTTTTAAGCTGCCAATCGACCACAATTTTACCGCCAGGCTTAGTGTAATGAATGGCGTTAAATACCAAATTAGAAAATGCACTGCGTAACTCATCCTCAGCACCTTTAATATCTAAATGGCTATCGACATTAAAAATAAGCTCATGGCCTTTATCTTGATTCAGCGATTGTGCTTCTGTGTGAATATAGGTGAGTAACTTTGGCACATTCACAGGCTTGTCGTTGTCTTGACGGCGAGCGCCTTCAATGCGAGACAATGACAAGAGTTGGTTTACTAGACTGTCCATGCGTTTGCATTGTTCGAGCATCGTTGTTTGCGCTTTATTCCACATACTTGGCGGTGGCATGTTATCGCCATCAAGCATTTCTAAATAACCAGTCACGACCGTAAGTGGTGTTCTCAATTCGTGTGATACATTGGCCACAAAGTCTTTACGCATTTGCTCTAATTGCTTTAATCGCGTGACATCACGAACAACCATCATTAACTGCGAGCTTGCATAGGGCATGACCCTAAATTCGAGTATTTGTTCATAACTGTGACCACCATCAAGCTCCAGTGGCTCATCAAAACTGGCTTGGTGCATATACTTAGCAAATTTAGGATCACGAATAAGGTTATCGAGTCGCTGTCCATGATCCGTTGGCCATTGTAAGCCCAATACTTTAAGCGCGAGTTGATTACACCAAATAATACTCAGATCTTTTTGCAACACCACAACCGCATCAGGTACCGCCTCTGCACCATCACGAAAACGGCGAATTAAATCAGCCAGTTCATTACGCTTTTTACGATTACGATGCTGTAAATGGTAGATCCCTTCAAAAACTTGCTCCCAAGCTCCCTCACCTTCAGGTGGGTTGAAACTACGCTGATTAAGGAGCCAATCACTAAGGCGATAGAGTTGATGATAATGCCAAATCAGTAGTGCAAAAGAGCCTAAAAATAAAAGCAAAAATGGCGCACCTACAAGCACGCCAACTAATAACAAAGGTAAGAAATACATAAACAGGCGTTTTGCTAACGCCTGTTTATTGACTACTCGATACATACACTCACTTTACCTTAAGAATGTAAATTAGCTGAATATAGTCAGCCAACGCACTTATAATTTACTTGAAAAACGATAACCTGCACCACGCACAGTTTGTACGAGCCTGTCATGTCCAAGGGGTGCTATCGCTTTACGTAAACGACGAATATGTACATCAACAGTACGGTCTTCGACGTAAACGTTTGTTCCCCATACATGATCAAGTAATTGTTCACGGCTGTAAACACGTTCAGGGTGAGTCATGAAAAAATGCAGTAGTCTAAATTCAGTAGGTCCCATATCTAATTCGCTTCCCTCAGAGGTGACACGATGTGAAATAGGGTCAAGGCGCAAACCATGTACTTCAATAGCCTCTTCGAGTGAAGTCGGCGATACACGGCGGATAACCGCTTTAATACGGGCCATTAATTCTTTTGGCGAAAATGGTTTAGTAACATAATCATCAGCACCCACTTCAAGACCGCGTACTTTATCTTCTTCTTCACCGCGGGCTGTTAGCATAATAATAGGGATTTGACGTGTATATTCGCTTTGCTTAAATTTCTTCGCAATCTGAATTCCGCTTCCACCGGGTAGCATCCAGTCTAATAAAACCATATCGGGGTATGGCTCAACCATTGCTTCAATTGCAGAATCATAATCTTCGGCTTCAATTGCTTGAAAACCATTTTGCTCTAAAACAAAAACCAGCATCTCTCTGATAGGCGCTTCGTCATCGACGACTAGTACTTTACGTGACATTCCAATTTATCTCTTTCGTTAGCGAACTGGTTTCATTATTATGACTAAGTATGACATTTTTATGAAAGTCTAACGAGTAATTCAAAAAGCACCAAAAAAACTCAGTAAAAATGAATGGTTTTCCGCTTAAATATGCTTTTTTACACCTTAAAAGTCATACCTTAATGTTACAGCAAGGTGATCTTCGTCAGCTTTATTATCGAGAGAAAACTGCGTATACCACATATACATACGTGCTTGTTTCGAAAGGCTTCTCTCAACGCCGACCGATGTTCCGGTGCCAGAGTCTTTTAATTTACCAAAGTCTCCTTCTGAGTCTTGATATTGAGCAAGTAACTTATACTTATCAATTTTATAAGAGGCACTAAGCAAAAAACCATCTTCAGTATCTGAGCCTGATACTTTTTCACTTTGTTGATACATGCCCCCAATCACAAGATCACCTATTTTGCTTTGTGCAGTAAACCGCGTGATGTCGTAACCCGCAACCTGACTGTCATGTGCAACACTTACAAAATAAGGTGTGTTTTTAAGTTTGCTATCACCGTATATAAAGGCAGCAGAGATGCCTGTTTCATCATCTTGCTTTGAATTGTCTTCAGCAATATACGTCACAACAAATTGTAAGTTTCCGACTATTGGTGAGCTGTAATGTACGACATCACCTAAACGATTTTCACCATTAAACAACGCTTTAACGTCCCCATTAAAGTCATTCATTTGGTCAATCTTGCCTTGTGATATTTTAAGGGCAGTATCATGACGGCCTAAAACAATTTGACCATAACTGCCTTGTAAACCGACATACTGATTACGCGCAGAGATATTTTCTTCGGTTTTACCATCGCTATCTTGATCTGCTGCATTTACAGCAAACTCAAACTTATAAACCGCTTTCAGACCCTCACTTATTTCACCGCTGCCTTTAATTCCAATCCGCGAGCTGTAGCTTTCAACTGATGTTTTACTTCTTTCATTGGTGTCACTATTGGCAACCCCTAAATGCGCCCGACCATATATATCAACGGCTTCAGCAACACTATTAAAAGAAAGTAGGCACATTGCAAAGCTCGAAAACATAATGGCGGTTTTTTTCATGGTAGCGATCCTTAATGTAAGCAATAACTTAAAAATCGAACATAAAGCCATATTGGTCAAGTTCTAAACAGTATATTTAAGATAAACATTTCAGATCACTGATCTACTAACTTCAGCAAGTCAGGATCAGATTTTTACCAAGCTGATCTATTTCGGATCATGATCTTACTAAGTTAGTCTACTAACTCTTTGATTTAATGCTCAACACGTTACCCGCTTGTTTAAAAGTTAAACAAAAATAGGCAATGATCATCCTAAAACTAGTAAAATAATGATCCGTGCTATTTATGGTTAGTAAAACAATGATCTTAAAATAAACAGTAAGTAAAACACTGATCCGTTAAGATCGAGGCAATAAAAAACCGGCCATTAAAGCCGGTTTTTTATATTAGTATCAATTACTTGATTTTAGGATCAAGTTCACCTGATAAGTATTTCAGGTGCATATCATCTAATGAGATAGGTTTGATCTTACCTGCTTGACCTGCTGTGCCAAATGCTTCATAGCGAGCAACACAAATTTCTGTCATCGCTTTCGTTGCTTCAGCTAAATATTTACGCGGATCAAAATTCGCAGGGTTTAGTGCAAGATGACGACGAATGGCACCTGTTGATGCTAAACGTAAATCGGTATCGATATTCACTTTACGCACGCCATACTTGATACCTTCGATGATCTGCTCAACTGGCACACCATAAGTTTCAGGGATCTCACCACCGTATTGGTTAATTACTTCTAACCATTCTTGCGGCACTGAAGACGAACCATGCATAACTAAGTGTGTGTTAGGAATACGCGCGTGAATTTCTTTGATGCGATCAATCGCTAAAATATCGTCTGTTGGTGGACGCGTGAACTTGTATGCACCATGTGATGTACCACACGCAATTGCCAGTGCATCAACGTGAGTTTTACGAACGAAGTCAGCCGCTTCTTCAGGATCTGTTAGCATTTGATCTGTTGTAAGCTTGCCTTCTGCGCCTACGCCATCTTCTTCACCCGCTTCACCAGTTTCAAGAGAACCGAGTACACCTAGCTCGCCTTCAACTGATACGCCACACGCGTGCGCCATTTCAACTGTTTGACGAGTAACTTCTACGTTGTACTCATAGCTTGAAGGCGTTTTACCATCAGACATCAATGAACCATCCATCATGACTGATGAAAAGCCTAATTGAATAGAACGTTGACACACACCAGGTGACGTACCGTGGTCTTGGTGCATAACGACAGGGATATGTGGCCATTCTTCAACAGCTGCTAAAATCATATGACGAATAAAAGGGGCACCAGCATATGCACGTGCGCCAGCTGAGCCTTGTACGATTACTGGGCTGTTAGTTTTGTCAGCTGCTTCCATAATTGCACGCATTTGCTCTTGGTTATTAACGTTAAACGCTGGTACGCCATAACCATGTTCAGCTGCATGATCAAGAAGTTGTCGCATACTGATTAAAGCCATTTGGTATTCTCCAAATTGTATCGACAGTAGTTTCCTACCATCTAGTTTGAACGGATAAATTATTTTTTGATGCATCACTGCATCACGAGAAGCCATCGCTTACCGCAAAAACTGTCTATAAAATAAGGGTGAGAGGTATTTTATAAACAGCCAAACCAGCGTAATTAAATAACCACGCTGGTGTTCGTACTAATTACTTAGCACGCTCTTCTAGCATAGCAACTGCTGGTAATTTTTTCCCTTCTAAAAATTCAAGGAAAGCACCACCACCTGTTGAAATGTAAGACACTTTATCGGCAATGCCGTATTTATCAATCGCAGCAAGCGTATCACCGCCGCCCGCAATTGAGAATGCGCTTGAATTTGCGATAGCTTCAGCAATCGCACGCGTGCCATTACCAAATTGGTCAAATTCAAATACGCCAACTGGACCATTCCACACAACCGTGCCTGCTTTTGCAATAATATCTGCAAGCTGTTTCGCTGTATCTGGACCAATATCGAAAATCATATCTTCATCGGTTACTTCATTCACATCTTTCAATGTCGCAACAGCCGATTCTGAGAACTCATTACCAACAACAACATCAGTTGGCACTGGAATTTCACCATTATTTGCTTTTGCAGCGGCACTTAATTTGTTTGCTTCGTCAATTAAGTCAGCTTCAAATAAAGACTTGCCTACAGGGTGACCAGCTGCTGCGATGAAAGTATTTGCAATACCTCCACCCGTAACAAGTTGATCAACCACTGTTGATAGTGAATCAAGTACGGTTAACTTAGTCGACACTTTAGAGCCACCAACGATAGCCACTAAAGGACGCGCAGGGTTATCAAGCGCTTTACCCAAAGCGTCTAGCTCTGCGGCTAAAAGTGGGCCTGCACACGCTACATCGGCAAATAAACCAACACCGTGCGTTGATGCTTGTGCACGGTGAGCCGTACCAAATGCATCCATCACGTAAACATCACATAATGCAGCTAGCTTTTTAGATAATGCTTCATCATTTTTCTTTTCACCTACGTTAAAACGTACGTTTTCAAAAACAACCACTTCATTATCTGCCACGTCAACGCCATCAAGGTAATCTTTTTCAAGACGAACCGTTTGCTCAAGCGCATCATTTAAATAATTAACGACAGGGGCGAGTGAAAACGCTTCATCATATTCCCCTTCCGTAGGGCGGCCAAGGTGTGACATCACCATTACTTTTGCGCCTTTTTCTAACGCTAATTTAATAGTAGGTAATGCTGCACGAATACGTGCATCAGAGGTCACTTTACCTTCTTTTACAGGCACATTTAAATCTTCACGAATTAACACGCGTTTGCCGTTTAAATCTAAATCTGCCATTTTAATGACCGACATGGACTTCTCCTTTGTTAACGATACTAAATTATAGTTATAAGTTATTGGCTTACAGCCATCATCGCACGCGCTGTATCGAGCATACGATTCGCAAATCCCCACTCATTATCGCACCACACTAACAACTTTATCAGTCGTTTATGACTAACACGTGTCTGAGTGCCATCTATGATACAAGAATGTGAGTCATGATTAAAATCTACCGACACCAGCGGCTCTTCAGTGTAACTTAAAATCCCTTCAAGGCGATCTTTTGCTGCTAACTTAAGTGCTTGATTAACGTCGGCTAAATCAACATCAGTGTTTACCGTGACGCTTAAGTCCATCGCGGTGACGTTAATCGTCGGTACACGCACGGCAATGGCTTCAAAGCGGCCATGAAACTTAGGTAAAATACGTTCGATACCACGGGCAAGTTTTGTATCCACAGGAATAATAGACTGGCTTGCCGCACGGGTACGACGTAAATCATGATGATAAGCGTCGATCACTTGTTGATCATGCATCGAGGCATGAATTGTCGTGATTGCCCCAGATTCAATAGAAAATGCATCATCTAATACTTTAATCACAGGCACAATACAGTTAGTTGTACATGAGCCATTAGAAACAATTGTATGCGCTGCTTTTAATTCATCGTCGTTGATACCATACACAATGGTTGCATCAACGTCGGCATCTGCAGGTTGCGAAAAAAGTACTTTTTTAGCCCCTGCATTTAAATGTAACTTAGCATGTTCACGCGAGTGATAAACACCCGTGCATTCAAGTACAACATCGACATCAAGGGTTTGCCAGGGCAATTCTGCCGGATTCTCTTCGGCAAATAGCGCAATAGAGTCACCTGCGACTGTTAGCGTATCTTCACCTAAATTAACAGGAAACGAAAAACGACCGTGGGATGTATCGTACTTAAGGAGATGGGCAATGCCCTTAGGGTCAGCTAATTCGTTAATAGCGACAATTTTGATTTGATCTTCAAGCCCTGATTCATAAAGGGCTCGGACAATATTACGCCCAATACGACCAAAACCATTGATTGCAAGTTTGATTGCCATGAAGAAGAAAATCCACTCTATTTGCTTGCAGATAAAGACAGCTGCCTTTTAGATGACGGTATTGTAATCGACCTTACACTTTTTTATAAGAGGGCAAGCTAAAATAAAGTGGTTTTAGGTGTTTTAGATGACCCTGGTTTTGGTAATCGACCTTACTCTTTTTTATAAGAGGGAGCACTTAAATAAAGTGGTGTAAAGTCGTGGTGGCGATAATTGAAAAATACAGTCTTCAGCAATCCCTAGTCTTATTCAGCTTTGATTGTTATATCCATCGACGAACTGCTTTTTTATATTCACTATATTCATGCCCAAACTTTTGCTGCATGTACCTCTCTTCAGGCACTATTTGAAATCGATTCATGTAAAGGACAAACACCACAGGCAGCATAATATTTACGATATTCCCCAAATAAATACCCCACCCAATTAAAATAAGTAAGAAACCGACATACATCGGGTTTCGACTAACTTTATAGACTCCATGAGTGACAAGGCTTGCCGACTCCTCAGGCAATCTCGGATCGACAGTCGTGCCAGCAGAGTGAAACTCATAAACACCCAATAAAGAGAAAGCGACCCCAATTAACGCGGTGATCACTGCCACAGGTAACAAAACGGCAAGCGTCATACTAAAAGGTGCCAACACGTCAGCTAACACCCACATTATGGCAGCGAATATCACGACTTGAATAATTGGCGGCACTGTTAATTCTAATTTATTCATACCAATTCCGTTTGTTGTCTAACTTTGCGATGAGCATAACACATTACAGCAACTCCCCCACTTTTAAGGCTTTACCCCGACTGATTTGATGACACTGCGCTAAAAAAAGCTCGGCGGTGGCCATGGCATCGGTTAAAGCATGGTGAGAACTGTAATGAGGTAAGCCATAGCGTTTACGGCACTCGCTTAATGTTAGGTCATCGTGGCCTATTTCATGGCCTTGCTGATGGAGACGCTTTTTTTCAATAACGAACGTATCAAGAATTAACCGCGCTTTAGCTTCTAAGCCTAGTTTACGGCACGCTTGTTTTAAAAACCCCCAATCAAGCGTCGCGTTATGAAAAACTAAAATACAGTCATCAACGTGTTGGTGAAGCTTAGCAAGAATTGCTTCAAGGCTTTCACCGCTATCGATATCTTGCTTGGCAATGCCGTGATAAATAGGGCTTTGCTCTAGGCTCTGTACGTCTTTATTAATTATGTGCTGTGCCCCACTCATTTTAATGCACTGGTCTTCTATCATCACCCATGCCACCGAGACAATTTCATGTTGGCGGGGATCAAGCCCCGTTAGTTCCATATCTATCACAACGTAACGTTCTTTATAGGCATCAGCTGCCAATAATTGTTTGCGAGCCATATAACGACTGAGCCAACGTTTAACCATCAGTTATCCTCATAAGCTGCCACGCGCAAACTTAAAAGCGGCGGCTTGCTGAGCTTGTTTAACTAAATAAAAGGCTTCTTTTAATTGATGACGTTCTAAAGAATTTAAGGTATTGGGGTTAATACAATTGCTCGGTAAGCCTTCTTCATTTATTTGTGTGCGTAAGCGCAGTTGCGTTAAGAAACGCCAACAATCTTTTAAGTTATAAACATCGTCTTTATTAAGTAAAGAATACTTCAGCAGTGCATCCAAACGCTCTTGGGTATTCGCCCGCTGAATACCCGCTTTGAGTGAATACAAACGCACTATATCGTTAATAATCACCACGCCGCGTTTTTTTAAATCAAGGTACTTGTGCTGTTTCGCATCTTTTTCTAATTTAAATTGGTTAAATAACCCAATGGGCACATGAGTATTTTTAATATCACTCGCCATAGCAGCATAAAATAAATCATTTTTAGAGATACGTTTTAATTGCTCATAAAAACGCGTGTACAGCGACGTTGAGCCCTCAATAAAGCGTAAATCAAAGTAGATTTTACAATTTAACATGGCTTCTGGAGTCGGCGATGTGATCCATTTATAAAAGCGTTCACACCACTCACTGATGCCCATTCGACACTGTGCATTACTGGCCATAATGTTACCTGGACAACGTTTAATACCGCATTCAACCAACTGCTCACACACAAACTCTCCCATGCGTTTAAAGTAGTCTTGCTGCTCTGTTGTTAAATCATCAGGTAAAAGTAAACCATTATCTTGGTCAGAATGCAGGGTTTGCTCTTCACGGGCTTGTGAGCCAAAACAAATAAAACTAAAGTGACTAGGGGCAGCGCCGTTATCTTCTTGAAATAAATGAATTAAACGCGAAGTTAACGCATCTGTTAAACCACTTAATAACTTACCGATAAGCGATATATCATCAATGTTATTCGAAAAGCCTTTTAATAAGCTGGGGATCTCTTGCGAATAGCGCTTTAAATCAATCACTGAGTGGGCTTTATATATGCGCCCAATTAATTGCACTGGGTCGCTTTTTTGCTGACGCAGTAAATCAGTACTGGTCAACATGCCTAAGGGCTTATGATATTCATCGAGCACAGGTAAATGATGAATATTGTGTTTGAGCATTAAGTGCAGCGCTGAGAACACCCGATTATTCTCAAAAATAAACTTTGGCTTACAAGTCATAATCGTGCTCACAGACTCGTGTGGGTCAACCTCATCAGCAAGCACGCGATTACGAAGATCTCGGTCTGTTACCACCCCTACTAAGCGCTCGTTCTCAGTCAACATTATTGATGAAACACCCTGCTGCTTCATTTTTTTGGCTGTTTGGCGAATACTCGCATCAGGCGAAAGAGTTACCGCTTTGCGGTTCATTAACTCTGCTATTTTCTTCTCAGACCAACTGTCGTTTTGACTCTTATAATGCGATGACAACAAACGATTCTTATGAGCACGGACAAAGTATTGCTCAAACACTTTGTACTCGCGGCGTAAATAATCAAAAGACGCTTGGTCCAGCATATAAACAATGCCTTCTTTTTGCACCGAGAGACTATTTTGAATAGCCTCCCCCGTTAGCAAAGAGGGAAAGCCAAAATAATCCCCTGCAGAGAGCTTCGTGATCACATCCCCTTTTGCATCGACTAAGTCATAATCTCCTGAGCGAATTAGAAATAATCTCGGATTGTCAGAGCATAACCATTTATTTTGGTTTTCTCGTGTGAGGTAAATAATATCGAGGTGATTAACAAAATACTCGCTTGCCGCCGAATCGAGCTGATTAAACGGGGTTTGATTAATTACAAATTGGGCGACTTCCTGTTGCTCTGCATTCATAGCTATTCTCGAAATTAAGTGAGGCTAATAACTACACTACCCCTGTTTTAAAAAAATAAAAAGCCCGACTTAAGTCGGGCTTTGGGTTTATCAAAAGTGTGTTCTTTTAGTACCGGTTTGTTAGTGCGCGTGCGCTGCACTTGACCCTTTAGGGTTACGAATGCCTTCCACCATTTCTTGAATTTCAACAGGTGTTTCAGCTGTTAGTTTAAGTACGATACCTGCTACTGCAAAGTTAATAATCATACCCACTAAACCAATCCCCTCAGGTGAAATACCAAATAACCAGTTAGCTGGGCCATTTAATTCAGGGCTAACAAACTTGAAGTAAATAATGTACGCCGCGGTGAATGTAATACCTGTAACCATACCTGCGATCGCACCTTCTTTGTTCATCTTCTTAGAGAAGATACCCATGATAATCGCCGGGAAGAAACTTGCAGCCGCTAAACCGAATGCAAATGCCACCACCGACGCTACGAATCCAGGCGGGTTAATACCAAAGTACGCTGAGATAACAATGGCGACCATCGCAGCAAGTCGCGCTGCAAGTAGTTCTTGCTTATCACTAATATCTGGTTTCAAGGTACGTTTTAACAAGTCATGCGATACCGAGGTCGAAATAACCAATAACAAACCCGCGGTGGTTGACAGTGCTGCCGCAATACCACCTGCTGCAACAAGGGCTACTACCCATGCTGGTAAGTCGGCAATCTCTGGGTTAGCAAGTACCATGATGTCGCGGTCAACATTCACTTCGTTGGCGCTATTTGGATCATCAATCTTGCCAGCTGAGTAGAACATTTTGCCATCACCGTTTTTATCGTTAAAAGTGATTAGGCCTGTTCTTTCCCAATTTTTAACCCATGCAGGTGCTTCAGCATACTCTGTACCGTTACCATCTTTACCGTTAATAGTATCAATCATGTTTACACGTGCAAACGACGCAACAGCAGGTGCAGTTGTATAAACGATAGCAATAAATACTAATGTCCATGCCGCAGAGATACGCGTGTCTTTAACACGTGGAACCGTGAAGAAACGTACGATAACATGAGGTAGACCCGCAGTACCCACCATAAGCGCACCCGTGATTGCGAATACATCGATCATACTCTTAGAGCCTTCGGTGTACTGCGCAAAACCGAGTTCGGTACTCAGTCCATCTAATTTATCAAGCACGTACTGGCCAGAACCATCTGCAAGCGTGGCACCAAAACCAGTTTGTGGGAAAAAGTGACCTGTCATCATCATTGAAATGAAGATTGCTGGAACAAGGTAAGCAAATACCAGTACGCAGTACTGCGCAACTTGCGTGTAAGTAATGCCCTTCATGCCGCCAAGAACAGCATAGAAGAATACAATCACCATACCAATGTAAACACCGGTCTCAATATCCACTTCTAAGAAGCGAGAGAATACAACACCAACACCCCGCATTTGACCCGCGATGTACGTGAAACAGATAAAGATTGCACATAAAATTGCAACCACACGTGCTGTTTGTGAGTAATAACGGTCACCAATGAAATCAGGGACAGTGAACTTACCAAACTTACGTAAGTAAGGTGCTAAACACAGCGCCAGTAATACGTAACCACCCGTCCAGCCCATGAGGTAAACACCCCCATCGTAACCCGCAAACGAGATAATACCCGCCATTGAGATAAACGATGCTGCACTCATCCAGTCAGCTGCTGTTGCCATACCATTTGCAAGAGGAGGAACGCCACCACCTGCAACATAGAATTCATTAGTAGACCCTGCACGAGCCCAAATTGCGATGCCGATATAAAGCGCGAAGCTTAAACCGACGATAATAAACGTGAGTGTTTGAACATCCATTGCTTAGCTCCTATTCGTCTACGCCATATTTTTTATCTAACGTATTCATTTTGAAAACGTACACAAAAATCAAAGCTACAAAGGTGTAAATTGCGCCTTGCTGGGAGAACCAGAAGCCGAGTTTAAACCCAAAAAAACGTACTTCATTCAGTACATCTACCAATAAAATGCCAAAACCAAATGAAACGATAAACCACACTGCTAACAGTTTAAATAGCAGCGAAATGTTTTCCGCCCAGTAAGCTTTTGCTTGTTCTTCATCTTTAAAAGCCATTTTTATCCCCTTATGCATCACTTAAAAGTAATGAGTGGTATTAGTTGTCATTAACTAAGTTAGCAACGGTTCGGCATTATGGAATTGAGACCATAGTCGTAACAGTCAGTTTACGTTTACGTAAACTGTAAAGTACCTTTTGTTAATAAATGGTAAAAAACCATATTTAACAATAAGTTAACCTACAAATATAAATGAGAGAAATAACCAAAATAGTAAAAACGAATGATCTGCGACATTAGTCTAATAAAAAGGCCAAAATAAAATTAAGCATTAAATATCATAAACTTGTAAAAATTGATTTTTAACAAATCAAAATCAACACATCGAAATCAGCTTTAATTCTGGTAAGGTAGTGGTATTACAATAATGACTGAATTTGAACATGACTGCTGCGCTTATTTTTGTTGCTCTTGCCTACATTGGTGTATTGTTTTGGTTAGCAAACTGGGGGGATAAAACCACGCCTCTGGCTAAACGCATTAGCCACCACCCTTTTGTGTATTCGTTTTCATTAGGGATTTACTGTACATCGTGGACTTACTATGGCTCAGTCGGTACTGCCGCCACCAGCAGTTGGAATTACCTTCCTATTTTAATTGGTCCTGCGCTGTTATTTTTCTTTGGCCAAGGCTTTTTACGAAAACTGGTACTTGTTAGTAAAAAACAAAATATTACGACCATTGCCGATTTTATTTCTGCCCGGTATGGAAAAAGACAAACAACAGCAATCATGGTCACAGTTATTGCACTGTTGGCGACCATTCCTTATATCGCGCTGCAATTAAAAGCCCTTAGTAGTAGCTTTTTATTATTACAAAACGACAACCGTATCTCAGGGTCAATGTTAGCGCTGTCAGCAACACTAATTATGGCCATGTTTGCAATATTTTTTGGGACCCGTAAGGTCGATGTTACTGAATATCGCTCTGGGTTAATGCTGGCTGTTGCGTTCGAATCGATGGTGAAACTATTAGCTTTAGCTGCAGTGGCTGGGCTTGCCTTATACACGTTATTTAACTTAAACACCGTACAAAGCGAGCAGTTAACTGGGTCACTGTGGCAGCACTGGCATAATTTTGACTTTTTTAGCTTTAATTTTATCGGTCAATCGTTAATGGCCGCGGCAGCAATAATCTGTTTACCAAGACAATTCCATGTAACCGTTGTTGATAACCAAGATAAACGCCATCTTTATACCGCTCGCTGGGCTTTTCCGCTTTATTTATTGCTTACTGCTGCAATGATTTTCCCTATTGCCACAGCAGCAATCCACCCTGGTATCGGCAGTGGTTTTTCACCCGACAGCTTTGTGTTAGCCCTGCCTTTAATGCACGAAAATGCATTTTTAACCACCTTTGTATTTATCGGTGGATTATCGGCAGCCACCGCGATGATTGTCGTCGCGACACTCACACTCAGTACTATGATCTCAAATGATGTGGTGTTGCCATTAATGTTGCGTCGCAAATTTAAACGTAACCTCATCACCAGTAGCTACAAATCACAAATATTACTGGTGAGACGTTTTACTATTGCCGGTATTCTGATCCTGTCTTATTTTTATCAACAATGGTTTGGTCATGGCAAAGCCCTCGCCAGCATGGGCTTAGTTGCATTTTCGCTTGTATCTCAACTACTCCCTGCCATTGTCGGTGGCTTATATTGGCGTAAAGGTCATGCTTACGGGGTATATGCAGGGTTACTTGCAGGCTTTATTTGTTGGGTGTTATTCCTCATGTTACCGATTTTAGATGCCGGTAATAGCCTAAATGCAGAACTACAACAAACCCTTATTACGCGAGGAACACTCATTGCGTTGTTTGCCAATATTGGTTGCTATATTAGTTTCTCGTTAGGGGCTGATGAGCGTTTAATTGATAAAATTCAAGCGGCTGCATTTGTTAATCCTAAAGAACAAGCGGTGTTTGCACGACGTTTAAATAAAAATGTAAAGGCCACTGTGTACGACTTTAAAGTACTGCTACAGACCTTTTTAGGTATTCAACGCAGTCAGCAAGTACTGGCGCATTTTGCTTTAACGCACAAGCTAGACGATAATAATGCTCACCCTACCCCTGAATTTATCGCCTATTGCGAACGCGCTTTAACGGGTGTACTGGGCGCGTCATCGGCGCAAGCGCTTATTCATACTGTCGCTTCTGGTAAACGAATGGCCTTTGAAGAGGTGGTAAACTTCTTTGACGAAACAACACAAGCTCTGCAATTTAATCAAAACTTATTATTCACATCACTTGAGAACCTCAGCCATGGTATTTCGGTTGTCGACAAAGAACTCAATTTAGTCGCGTGGAACAAGCGTTATGCCGAAATGTTTAACTACCCTGAAGGGTTCTTAGAAGTGGGTCAAGCCATTGAAGAAGTGATTCGCTACAACGCCGAACGCGGTGAATGCGGCCCCGGTGAAATAGAACGACACGTAGAAAAACGTGTACAACACCTTAAAAATGGCAGTCCACATCACTTTATTCGTCATCGCCGAAATGGCCAAGTGTTTGAAATGATAGGTAACCCATTACCAGATGGCGGCTTTGTGACCAGCTTCTCTGATATTACAGCGCATATCGAAACACAAAATGCCCTTGAAGAAGTGAATATGGATCTTGAAAATCGGATTGAAGCACGCACGCAAGAAATCCGAACAATCAATAGAGATCTACAAGCACAAATAGACAGTCGTGTACAAACTGAGCAAGCACTTACTTTAGCTAAAAAAGAGGCCGAGCAAGCTAACGACAGTAAAACCCGATTTTTAGCACTCGCAAGTCACGACATACTTCAACCGCTAAATGCTGCCCGCCTGTACTTGGCGGCAATTGATGATAAGACGCTTTCAAGTAACAATTTAAATAACTTTGAAAAACTGGGGGCAAGCCTCGATTCAACTGTCCACTTAATGTCGGCACTGCTTGAAATAGCCAAGTTAGAACAAGGCGCAATGACCCCAACACCTCGCCACTTTAGCATTGATGACATTTTAGCCCCGTTGAAAAATGAATACGCCATCATGTCGAGCGAAAAAGGCCTTAAACTTAAAGTGCGATCAACCGGTGTTATTGTACATAGCGATATCACTTACTTACGTCGTATTGTTCAAAATCTTGTTTCAAATGCTGTTAAATACACTAATAGCGGCCAAGTTTTGATTGCGTGTCGCAAACGAAAACATCATTTAAGAATCGAGGTATGGGATACGGGCCCTGGCATTTCAGAGCTAGAACAAGCGAAAATCTTTAATGACTTTTACCGCATTGAAGCGGGCGATAATAAAGGTGTAGGCCTAGGTCTTGGGGTTGTAAAAAGAATGGTCGACCTTTTGTCTTTGCGTCTCGATGTAAGCTCAACACCCGGCAAAGGAAGTCGCTTTAGTATTGAAGTGCCCTACGGAGACAGTCAATTTATACAACAAAAAGAGACACCGAAAAAAGGCGTTGAGAATCGTACAGCCATGAATATTGTGGCTGTTGATGATGACCCCGAAAACCTGCATGCAATGGCAAGTTTATTACAAAAATGGCAAGCAAATTATAAGCTATTTGAAAATGTCGACACCGTACTTGCGTATGCCAAAGAACATCGCGCACCCGACGTGATTCTAATGGATTATCAGCTTGGCCATGATTGCGACGGCATTACCTTAATAAAAACACTTCGAGAGATTTGGCAAAGTCCTGTTCCTGCCATTTTAATTACCGCAGTGCGTGACGAAGCCCTAAAACAGCAAACCAAAGCCGATAATATTCACTACTTGAGCAAACCGGTGAAACCGGCAAAATTAAAAGCGCTGCTTAATCACAGCACTTAAATGACCCCATTATTAAGGCAAAGCAACGGGCTTTGCCTTAAACTTTTGAAATAACCAGCTCAGTGCCACTAAAGATAATCCCAGCCCTATAAACGAGACGGCTCTTAACAGCCCTGTTAAATTTGCCATATCAATCAAAAATACCTTTAATACCACCAGCGCTAATAAACCAAGCCCTAGCTTTTGCACCGTAGCCAATGACTTTAAATGACCCATCACTACCACTAAAGCACCTATGATCAACCACACTAATGAATAGCTATAAAGCTCAGCATCTGAGGTAGGCTGCGCTAAGTTAATAAACTCACCTTGCCAGTTATGGCGTATTTCTGCATTAATATACAGTGCGGTGAAAGCACCCGCTAAAATATAAAATGGCTTCAGTAAACGGGAATTAATAGACCTAATTAATTGACCTGCCCATACACATATTAATGCCGGCACTAACCACACAAGCAGTAACCAGTTAAAAACAGGCATTTGACCAATGCGTATCTGTGCAAAGAAAGGATTTAACTCCATGAATAAAGTAGCAGCGAGCAACCCTGCAAGTGTTAGTAATCCTAACCCCGCTAGTTGGTAAAGTTTTACCATTTGCTGCGTATACCGAGCACGCAGTAAATATACACACCCTAATACCCCCCAATTACACGTAAGCAAGATGTGCTCGTACACTGACAGGTTATTAAAATCAGGATAATGCCCAACCAATTGATAACTGGTCTCTGTGGTAACAAATAAAGCAATACAGTGTAAGCCTGCGCCTTCTAACCAAACCCTCAATGGCTGCTGTTGCCAAAACCTTGCAGCCCAATAAAATAACCCAGCACACAAAGGATAGACAACAATACTCCAATGAACGCCAAGCAATACTGCATCACTGTAACTTGGTGTCCAAGGTGCTAAGCTTAAGCGTACCAACAAACACGCTATTAACGCTTTTAATGGCCACATTGGTAAACGCAGTGCATGCTTATTAATATAAAAGCTAATTAATACAACCTGCATAGCTAATGCAAGCGTCAAACGGCTTCCTTCAAGCAACATTGTGAGCGCTAAGCTGATGTTGCCATTGCCACCTAACCAAAAACAAAAAACCTGTAAGGGCTGCTTGTTACGCACCGCTAATTTAAATAACAGTGCACTGACCCCCAATAACACCGTACACCAGAGCGGATAAGCATCTGTAAGCGCATTATTAGGCGTAATAACATACAAGCAACCAATAATCACAAAGCTCGACAGCGAAGCTATCAGCGAGAATCCTAACCGTTGTGGATATTTGCGTGCTAACAGCAAACCATAACTAATAAACAGCGCGATAAAAAACAGCCCGACTCCGTAGTTTTGCCTAAACACAAAAAGCTGCTCGGTAAAATCAACGCTATTACGCTGGCTAATTAATAACAGCACAACACAGCCAACTGCAATCGCTAACCAACTATCCCACGCGCTGTTTTTAAGCACTAAAAACAACAGCACACTGACCATTAACAGACTACTAAGTTGCCAAGTGAGTAACGCATTATTGCTAAACATCAAAAAACCAAGCGGCGCTAAAATCGCTATAAGCAATGGATTATCGGGTAGTTGCTTAAGCTGCTTTATGAAACGCTGAGGGCGGTGTTCTATTTGAATAAACTTAAGACCCAAACGCACAATCGCAATCAGTAGAAAGATACTGAACACAGCGTATACGTTAATAAACCACAGAATATTATGTGAAGCGCTTACTGCCACTAACCAATACCAACCAAGGTGTCCAGTCCAGAGCAAATACCAAAGCCACTGACGTTTCACATAATGAGCCACCAAAGAGGCCGAAACACTCACAAAGCCAACATAGGTCAACAAACCAACAAAGTCGTTACTCCCTGTATTCACCCAGATCGGCACACTGTAAGCACCAATAATACCAATAGCCGCAAGCAGAGGACCAAAGCGCAATGCCATCCAACTGGCAGCCAACGACACCAGTGTCAAAATAGCGAAGGCAGGCAAAGGCGCTAATAATGCATAGTGGGTATAAGCCAGTAATGTTAAAGCAAAACAACTGATAAAGCCGCCACTGGCAAGCGCTGCCGGTATATAGTTATTAAAGCCTTCAAACACTATTCCTTTACGATGCAAGTACTCTGCTGCCACAATTAAACTTACCCCAAAAACAGCGCCTAAAGTTAATCGCATCGTTTCTGACAAGAGCCCTGCTTCTAGCGAATAACGGGCTAAAAAGATTCCGCCAAAAGCAAGTGCAATAGCCCCAACCCAGGTCAGCCAATTAGTTTTAAACACTGTAATAAGGGACGTGATAAACTCAAACGGAGCGGCTTTCCCTTGGGTAAGCATTGGCTCATGAGACGACCCCTGAGGCTGCCTTGCTGCAGAGAGCATTGGCTCAACGTGCAACGAATCAATCGTTGCTGTTATTGTTGAATGCGAAGCTGTGTTTGTTAATTGTGATGAGGCTCTTGGTACATGCTGTTGAAATTCAGTATCCGTTTGCGGCTTATCGGGCCTTGGCTCAGCAAGCTTCTCTCTTAATAACGCGACTTCTTTTTTTAAAACAGACAGCTGAAATAAAGCAATTATTCCAGCAACTGAACCGCCGAATACCACTAAAACAAGCAATATTAATAACGCAATACCTTCATCCATACCCAATCCTTGTCTCTGCTTTAACAACATAAAAGCGTTCATTGTTTATACAATAAACACTTAGTAAGAGTAAAGCGATGGTCGTTTCGCGTATTTTTCTATTAGCGAGGGTCAGCTCCCATTCGCTCAAACATCATTTTATAGTTTAAGTTATAGCATCATGCTCTATCCTCGCTATTTTCACCCTCACCGAGTTACGTTGCTTAAAAACGACGCTCTGTCGGCTGTGTTCACGTATCACATAAGATGCGTGCACTTCATTCACAACAAGGTGTTGTTGGCTCATCGGGTTAAACCTCAACACCATTACATGTAATATCAACAGTTTCAGCGCTTTGACTGTTATAAAGCCAGACCAGTCTGTTTAAAATTAATTATTAGATAGTCGAAATTGCGCTATGCAGCGCTAAAAAATTAGCAAATAATAACATTCACACAAATGGGATTAGAATGAGGACTATGAACACGATTTTAACAACACAATGCGATGATGATGTGGGTCTAATTGCCAAGATCACCGGTCTTTGTCATCAACATAATTTGAATATTACCCGTAATAACGAATTTGTAGACAAAGATGCCCAACGCTTTTTCATGCGCACCGAATTAAGCGGGGTTATTTCAGATGACTTTTTACCAAGCCTTGCTGAGCTACTTCCTGATGGCGCAGAGCTTGCGCTGCACAGCAGTGAAAAAACCAAAGTGGTATTGCTTGCCACCAAAGAAGCACATTGTTTAGGGGGAGTATTACTTAAGCAATTCGAAAAAGCCTTAAACATCGAAGTACTGGCCGTGATTGCCAACTATGCAGATTTAGCGCCACTGGCTGCAGGCTTTGGCGTGCCGTTTCATGTAGTATCGCACGAAGGTTTAAGCCGTGCTGAGCATGACCAAAAAGTGGGTGATTTAATTGCCAGCTACCAGCCTGATATTATCGGCCTTGCCAAATACATGCGTATTTTAAGCCCTGAGTTTGTGGCGCGCTTTGAAGGTAAAATTATTAATATTCACCATTCATTTTTACCTGCCTTTATTGGTGCAAAACCCTACCACCAAGCCTTTGAACGTGGGGTAAAAATCATTGGTGCAACCGCTCATTTTGTTAATAACGAACTCGATGAAGGGCCAATTATTTTGCAAGATGTGACGCATGTTAGTCATGCGGATACCGCAGAGATGATGGCAAAAATGGGTAAAGATGTTGAAAAAACAGTATTTTGCAAAGCCTTACAGTTGGCCTCTGAACATAAACTGTTTATAAACGGTAATCGAACCGTGGTGTTTGCTTAAGTAATGAATGAAGAGGCTGCTCGCCTCTTTATTATTTTTATTATCTAATGACTAGTTCGATTCAATAGGATCAAGTTGAAGTTTTGAGGCAATAAGCACGGCTTGAGTACGGTTGTATACGCCAAGTTTTCTGAAAATGGCCGTAATATGTGCTTTTACTGTCGCTTCAGAGATATGTAACTCATAAGCGATTTGCTTATTTAACAAACCTTCATGCAGGTACTGCAGCACTTTGTATTGTTGTGGGGTTAGTGATGCCACCTGAGCTGCAATTTCTTTGTCTTCGCCATCAACGGCTGCTACTTTATCTTTAAGCTCTGCTGGTAACCACACATCGCCTTCTAGAATATGATTAATCGCCATTGCGATATCATCCGATGATGATGATTTAGGAATAAATCCCATCGCACCGTATCCCATTACTTTCGACACAATATTTATGTCTTCACTCCCCGACACAACTGCAATCGGTAAGCTTGGGTAATCTTCGCGAATACGAATAAGGCCGTATAAATCGCCATTTCCTGGCATGTGAAGGTCTAGTAGTAAGATATCAAGATCTTCTTGTTCGCTTAGCACTTGCAATGTGGTATCGAAGTTTTCCGATTCAAATACTTCCAAATCCGTAAACTTAGTACTCAATGCCCCTTTCAGCGCTTCACGAAATAACGGATGATCATCCGCTATTAAAAACTGACTCATGGTTCACTCCTAATAAATTCGGCTGACACCTATTTCTAAGTGACAGCCGATATACTACGTTTAGAATCAACTTCTAATCAAGTTTTTAACGCGTTTTTAACGATTTAATCTATTCTCGATTAGCTCATCAACCACACTCGGATCGGCCAGTGTTGAAGTATCACCTAACTGTTGATGCTCATTAGCGGCAATTTTACGTAAAATTCGACGCATAATCTTACCTGAACGTGTTTTTGGTAAACCTGGCGACCATTGAATCATATCTGGTGATGCAATAGGACTTAGCTCTTTACGAACCCAGTTACGCACTTCTGCGGTTAATTCATCGCTCACTGTGACGCCTTCATTTGGCGTGATATACACGTAAATACCTTGGCCTTTGATGTCGTGCGGGTAACCCACCACGGCAGCCTCAGCAACGGCTTCATGAGCAACTAAGGCACTTTCAATCTCAGCCGTACCTAAGCGATGGCCCGATACATTCAGTACGTCATCAACACGCCCAGTGATCCAATAATAACCATCTTCATCACGGCGACAACCATCCCCCGTGAAATACACACCAGGGTAAGCAGAGAAGTAAGTTTGTTCAAAACGCTCATGGTCACCATACACGGTACGAGCTTGTGAAGGCCAGCTATCTAAAATAACCAAGTTACCGTCAACCGCACCTTCAAGTGTATTGCCTTCTGCATCATAAAGCGCAGGTGCAATACCAAAGAATGGACGAGTTGCAGAACCAGGCTTCATGTCTGTTGCACCCGGCAATGGTGTGATCATGATGCCACCCGTTTCTGTTTGCCACCAAGTATCAACAATTGGGCAATTCTCATTACCGATATGCTCGTAGTACCATGCCCATGCTTCAGGGTTAATAGGTTCACCCACAGAGCCCATAATACGCAGACTTGTGCGTTTTGATGTCGCTGTTGGCTCATCACCTTTTGCCATCAACGCGCGAATAGCGGTTGGTGCAGTGTAAAGAATAGTGACATTGTGTTTGTCGATTACTTCACCCATACGACCTGCAGTTGGGTAAGTGGGTACACCTTCAAATACCACTTGTGTACAGCCGTTAACTAATGGGCCATACGCAATATAACTGTGACCCGTGATCCAACCAACATCAGCACTGCACCAGAAAATATCGTCTTCTTTTAAATCAAATACATATTCATGGGTCATTGATGCGTAAACAAGGTAGCCACCCGTAGTGTGAACAACACCCTTAGGCTGACCAGTAGAGCCCGATGTATAAAGAATGAAAAGTGGATCTTCAGCATTCATTGGCTCTGGTTCACAATCTGCCGGTAAATCTGCCACTAAATCATGCCACCATACGTCGTGACTGTTCCACTCTACTTCACCGCCAGTTAACTGGTGAACAATCACATGCTCAACTGTGGTTACTGAATCTTGTGATACCGCTTCATCAACATTTGCTTTTAATGGCACGCAGTTACCAGCGCGACGACCTTCATCAGATGTGATCACGACTTTTGCACCTGAGTCATTAATACGGTCAGCGATTGCTGATGGAGAAAAACCACCAAACACAACAGAGTGAATCGCGCCAATACGAGCACACGCTTGCATGGCATATACAGCCTGCGGAGTCATTGGCATATAAATCGCTACGCGGTCACCTTTTGCAACACCCAGCTTTTTAAGACCATTTGCTAATTTTGCAACTTCATCGTGCAATTGTTGGTAGGTAATATTTTCGCTTTGCTCTGGGTTGTCTCCTTCCCAGATAAGGGCTGTTTTGTTTGCTTTAGCAGCGAGATGACGGTCGATACAGTTATATGAGGCATTAAGTTGGCCATCTTCAAACCAACGAATATTGATATGGCCTTTGTCAAATGATGTGTTTTTAACTTTAGTATAAGGAGTTGACCAATCAAGACGCTTACCATGCTCTCGCCAAAATCCTTCAGGGTCATCGATAGATTGCTTGTACAGTGTATTATATTTATCGTTATCAACTAATGCGGCATTCTTGATATGCGCGGGAACTGGATAGATACTTTGTGACATTGTTGTCGTCTCCATTTTAATTACTTGCCTTCGGCCTGCTTCAAGGATCACTCAGCAACGCCCCTTAAAGTATTAGACCTTAGTTGTATATCTCGCCAAATAGCTAAAAACTTCGTAATAGCCACCTATAATCTACTCCAATATATTGATGTAAGCGATTTATCGCTATGTAACACCTTAGTCTAATAGACCAATAGATAATTGAGAGAAGTCATTTCTTAAACAACAGTGATACAACAACACACAAATAGCTTCAACAGGAATAGACATTATGACAACAACAAAAATAACCGCTTTAAAGACCCTCACGGCATCGGCCGTGTTATGCGCACTAACAGGCACTGCAAGTGCTGCCACTTTAGGTAATACCGATATCACTTATGGCGGTTATGTAAAGCTAGATGCGATGTGGAGTGACTATTCATCAGGTGTTCCAGATGGTACCAGCATTGGTCGTGATTTTTATGTACCGAGTACAACTCCCGTGGGACCTGACGTTGACAGCGATGCAGTCTTTGATATGCATGCCCGCCAATCGCGTTTTAATTTTGGCACTGCAACAAAGTTAGACAATGGTAAAACTGTTAACACTAAAATCGAAATTGACTTTTTAGCCTCCGCACCGGGTGGTAATGAACGTGTTACCAACTCCTATGCTCCGCGTATTCGCCAAGCTTTTATCACGTATGATGGCTGGTTATTTGGTCAAGCGTGGTCAAACTTTCAAAACGTAGGCGCACTGCCAGAAACGCTAGACTTCGTAGGCCCTGCAGAAGGGACCGTTTTTGCCCGCCAATCACAAATTCGTTACTCAACGGGCAACTGGTCGTTCTCTGTTGAAAACCCAGAAAGTACAATTACGACCCAAGGTGGCGCACGCGTTGCAACGGATGATGCATCTTTACCTGATTTTACCGCGCGTTATGCTCATAAAGCAGACTGGGGTGAATTAGTTTTTACAGGTTTAGCGCGTCAACTAACCTATAAAAAGAATGGCGTCGATGCAGACGAAACATCCTTTGGTATTAGTGCATCGGGTAAAGTTAATTTTGGTCAAAACAACCTCAAATTCATGCTGACACAAGGTTCAGGCTTAGGTCGATATGTTGGTTTAAACGTAGCACATGGTGCAGTACTTAATGGTGATGAACTAGATGCCATCGACTCAACTTCAGGCTTCATTGGTTATCAACAACACTGGAATAGTCAGTGGCGTTCAACTTTCCTTTATTCATTTTTCTCAGCAGATAACAACACAGATCTGTTAGCTATTTCGGGTGATCCGACTAAAACAAGTCAAAGCTACAGCGCGAATATTTTATACTCGCCAGTAAAGAAACTCACATTTGGTGTTGAACTGAAACATGCTGAACGAGAATTAGAAAGTGGCGCTGATGGTGATATGGACCGCCTTCAATTTTCTGCAAAATACGTTTTTTAAGTATAAAAATAGTTTTACTTCCTGAGCGGCTCCGGCCGCTTTTTTTATTAAAGCCCCAAAAAGCAAATTGCAAATCATTTTCATTTAGATTAAATTACGCATTAATTTAAATCATCATTGAACTATTTGGAAATTTGCATGTCATCAACTAAATTTTTGCGCTTGTCACAATTAAGCATAGTGACTTCAGCTCTTCTTAGTGGCTACGCTTTAGCAGAACAACCAAAAGAAGAACCTGCGATCGAAAAAATTGCTGTCTACGGTCAACATCACAAAAACTATATTACCGAACAAGCTCAATCAGCGACCAAATTGGGCTTAACCATAAAAGAAACACCTCAGTCTATCTCTGTTGTTTCTCGTGCGTTGATGGATGACTTCTCACTTGATGATTTAAACTCAGTACTTGAAAGCACCCCGGGTGTGACTGTTGAGCAAATTGAAACCGATCGCACCTACTTTAAAGCTCGCGGCTTTGAAATTACCAACTTTCAAGTTAATGGCATGGGTTTACCCCAAGATAATGGCTCTATTCAAGGCACACTTGATACCTCTATATACGATAGTGTCGAAATTGTTCGTGGTGCTAATGGCTTAATGACTGGTGCTGGTAATCCATCGGCAACGGTCAACATGGTATTAAAACGCCCAACATATCAAACACAGGTCAATGCATCAGTGTCATATGGCTCATGGGATAATAAACGTCTTGAACTTGACGCATCAACGGCTATCAACGATAACCACGCAGTGCGTGCCGTATTTACAAAGCATAAAACAGACTCTTATCTTGATCGCTACGAGCAAGATAAAACAATTTATTACTTAGCATATGAAGGCCAACTGACTAACAGCACAGTCGTAACAGCTAACTATGTTAAACAAAATAAAGACGCAGACAGCCCTCTTTGGGGGGCGTTACCACTTTATTATAGCGATGGTACTGCGACTAACTTCGATGTATCAACTAGCACTGCATCCGATTGGTCATACTG
The DNA here is from genome assembly GCF_016464045.1 of Pseudoalteromonas sp. bablab_jr011. Classification (NCBI taxonomy): domain Bacteria; kingdom Pseudomonadati; phylum Pseudomonadota; class Gammaproteobacteria; order Alteromonadales; family Pseudoalteromonadaceae; genus Pseudoalteromonas; species Pseudoalteromonas sp. bablab_jr011. Next base: position 51,431 of record NZ_JACDWU010000304.1, read on the forward strand.
GAACAACACCACCGAGCAGTTATTTTTATCCATTGAGCAAGCAATCACTAATACTTGGTTTTTAAAAGCCAGCTATGCACACTTAGAAAATGAGCAAGACTCTGAGCTTTTCTATGTTTATGGCACGCCTGATAGAGAAACAGGTTTAGGCTTAACAGGTTACGCAAGTGAATACGATCATAAAGATAAGCACGACATTTTAGATATCTATGCAACGGGTAAATTTAATTTATTTGGTATGGAGCATGACCTATCGTTTGGTGTTAACCAAGCAGACATGGATTATAATGATAAATCTCTTTATGACCGCACCACAGGCAATGGTTTCCCTAAAATGCCTGAACTGGGTGGTTGGAACGGAGTTGCACCAATTCCAACACTCACTGATGGTTTAACAGGAGCAGATCTGACTAGCCGTCAACGTTCAGCTTATATTTCAACACGCATTAGAGCCACCGATTCACTTAGCTTCTTAGCAGGTGTCAGCCAAGTAAATTGGGAAACTGAAGGTGAGTCATACGGGAAAGCGAAAGATAAAGACAGCGATCAAACCGTGCCCTACTACGGTGTTGTTTATGATATCAACGAGCGCTTTTCAACTTATGCAAGCTACACAGAAACATTTGTGCCGCAAACTGAGCGTGACATAAATGGTGACTATCTCAACCCTATTACTGGTAAAAGTAGTGAAGTGGGTTTAAAAGCACAATTACTTGATGACAACCTGTTTGTCACTGTTGCCTACTTTGATGCAGAGCAAGTGGGTCTTGCTGTAGCAGTACCAGGATCCTTACCGGATGATACACGCTACTATGGCGCAGACGGCATTAATAGCGATGGTTTTGAACTAGAACTTAGCGGTCAAATCAATGAAACATTGAGTGCAAGTTTTAGCTATAGCAACTTAAACATCGATGGTGATGAGCTGGTAAAAGACTACACGCCAGAAAATCAATTTAAACTTGCGCTAACTCACAAAGTGCCTGAAGTTGATGGCTTAACCTTTGGCCTAAATTACCAATGGCAAGACGATACGCAGCGCGTACAGGTTCGCGATGCTGATACTAATGCACCGCAAATAACTACTCAGCAAGATGCCTATGGTTTATTAAGCTTAATGGCCACTTACGATATTAACGACAATGTTAGTGTTAACTTAAATATTAATAACGTCACCAACGAAAAGTACCTTCATAGCCTATTCTGGGCACAAGGTTACTATGGTGCGCCACGTAGCTATGCTGTTTCATTCAACTGGCAGCTTTAATGAGTGCCAAGTTTGAAACGATAAGCTCTAAACGTTAAGAATTTAAAAGCCGCACACTGTGCGGCTTTTATGTATCGACTCGTTGCAGCTGGTTTATCCCGCGTTGACAGATTGAATCCCTTTTATCCCCTTACCTTAATCCCTTAAATTGTTCACTTATAGCATTACGCTTAATTAAGTGGTCTATTTTGAGGCAATAAAACCGCATTGATAACAAGGCAAAAATTTAGTTATTTAGTTATTTAGTTATTTAGTTATTTAGTTATTTAGTTATTCTAAATCAGAAATTTTTAACGTAGGTAGCGACTGGTTTAATCACTCAAAATGATTAAGTATTTTTGCAAAATGGTATTAATTAAGTGAACTGGTATAGGCCCGCCCCTGTAAATCGCCGCTACACCCAGCGCAACTTTTCACCTATAAAAACGGCTCAGTGCGACTATTATTCGCCCATAAAAAAACCGCTAACTAAGTAGCGGTCTTTTTGTGTTAAGGGCGGGTCAAATCACGCTTAACGATACACTGTAAAGGTGTTTTATAGCTCGTCTTCAGCTATCAAGCCAACATCTACACCGTCTTCAGGCTTAATAGTTGCTTGAAGTAATAGCATTTCACGTAACTTACCTTCAATCTCATCTGCGATCTCTGGGTTGTCTTTTAAGAACTTAATTGAATTTGCTTTACCTTGGCCTACTTTATTACCGTTGTAGCTATACCAAGCACCTGACTTTTCAACAATCTTATGTTTAACACCTAAGTCAATTAATTCACCGTGTTTAGAGATACCTTCACCATACATAATGATGAACTCAGCTTGTTTAAACGGCGGTGCAACTTTGTTTTTAACAATTTTAACGCGGGTTTCGTTACCCACAACTTCATCACCCTCTTTCACCGAACCAATGCGACGAATATCAATACGTACCGATGCGTAGAATTTAAGTGCGTTACCACCCGTTGTTGTTTCTGGGTTACCAAACATGACACCTATTTTCATACGGATTTGGTTGATGAAAATACACAAGGTGTTCGAGCGCTTAATATTACCCGTTAATTTACGAAGGGCTTGCGACATTAAACGAGCTTGAAGACCCATGTGTGAGTCACCCATGTCGCCTTCAATTTCAGCCTTTGGTGTTAATGCAGCAACCGAGTCAACAATAACCACGTCAACCGCACTTGAACGAACAAGCATGTCACAAATTTCTAATGCTTGCTCACCAGTATCAGGCTGAGAAACAAGTAACTCATCAATGTTTACACCTAGCTTTTGTGCGTATACAGGATCGAGAGCATGCTCAGCATCAACGAATGCACACGTTTTGCCTTGCTTCTGAGCTTCAGCGATAACTTGTAGCGTTAGCGTTGTTTTACCTGATGATTCAGGGCCGTATACTTCAACGATACGTCCTGCTGGTAAACCACCTATACCTAATGCGATATCAATCCCCAGTGAACCTGTTGAGATAGCTTCAATATCAAGGGCTTTGTTGTCGCCCAATTTCATAATTGAACCTTTACCAAATTGACGTTCAATTTGTGATAAAGCAGCGTCCAACGCTTTTTGTTTGTTATCGTTCATTCTGTTCTCCAAATCCGGCTAATGCAGACAGTATACTGTATGAAATCACAGTATCAAGCTAATTTTCTGATTTTATTATCTCGATAACTTTTTCTATTGAATAAACAATAGCTTGAGCTCTAACACTGGCTCTATCACCGGTAAAAACATGTTTGCTTGGGTAATTTTTTCCTGCAAAATGCACGCAAAACCACACCAAACCAACCGGTTTATCCCGGGTTGCCCCACCGGGGCCCGCAATACCCGAAATAGCAATCGCAATATCAGCCTTTGCAGCCTTCGCAGCACCTGACGCCATTTCTAAAACAGTTTGCTCACTGACAGCGCCAAAGTTCTGTAAAGTCTCGTTACTCACACCAATTAATTCATGCTTTGCTTGGTTGCTGTATGTAACAAAAGCACGGTCAATATAATGAGAACTTCCTGGTGTATCTGTTAGCGCATAACTCACGCCCCCACCCGTGCACGATTCAGCGGTAGTGATCCATAAGCGTTTATCCGTTAAAATAGCTCCTAATTTCGCAGCAAGTGTTTTAATCTCTTGATGTAATTCCATATTCAGCCTTTGGGTAAATACATGTCGTTTGATCTTTATGCTCCACACACTATAAAACAACAAACACCGATGATGCAGCAGTATCTAAAAATAAAAGCCGAGCATCGCGATATTTTATTGTTTTATCGTATGGGTGATTTTTACGAACTCTTTTTTGATGATGCTAAACGTGCAGCTCAACTTCTTGATATTTCTCAAACTCATCGCGGTAAAGCTGGTGGCGATCCTATTCCTATGGCCGGCGTACCTTATCACGCAGTAGAAAATTACCTAGCACGCCTTGTACAAATGGGTGAATCGGTTGCTATTTGCGAACAAATAGGCGACCCAGCAACCAGCAAAGGTCCGGTAGAGCGTAAAGTCGTGCGCATTGTAACACCCGGTACTATTTCCGATGAAGCCTTACTGCAAGAGCGCCAAGATAACTTACTCACAAGTGTGTGGCAAAATAAACACGGTGTTTACGGCATAGCCTACCTCGATATTAACTCAGGCCGTTTTAATGTACTTGAAGTGAATACTGACGAAGCATTTAGCTCAACACTGCAACGCCTCGCGCCAGCAGAACTGCTTTACAGTGAAACGTTTGCCAATATTCACTTAATCGAACATATTAAAGGGGCTCGCCGTCGCCCAGAATGGGAGTTCGATTTAGACACCGCACAACACCTCTTATGCGATCAATTTGGCACCAAAGATCTAGTTGGTTTTGGGGTTGATAAAGCCCATTGCGCTCTGATTGCCGCGGGCTGTTTAATGCAATATGTAAAAGACACTCAACGCATTGCTCTGCCACATATTCGCGCCATTACCCTTGAGCAAAACGAACACGCAGTGATCTTAGATGCTGCAACCCGTAAAAACTTAGAACTCACGGTTAACCTCTCTGGAGGCTATGAAAACACCTTGGCACAGGTGCTTGATAAAACCGCTACAGCAATGGGGTCTCGTTTATTAAAACGCCGAATTCATACCCCAGTGCGCAGTAAAGATGAGCTTAACTCACGCCTAAATGCGATTACTGCGATCATCGATGCTCAACTGTGCGGCGAACTGCACGAATCATTAAAACAAATTGGTGATATTGAGCGAGTTATCGCGCGCCTTGCATTGTGTACTGCCAGACCTCGTGACTTAACGCGTTTACGTAGTGCATTACAAGCGCTGGCACCACTGCATGAGCTACTGAATGATGCCAGCGATCCACGCATTAACCAGATCATCGCACAGTCACAAGAATTACCAGCGCTGCAAGATCTCCTAGAACGTGCAGTCATTGAAACACCACCGGTACTTATTCGTGATGGGGGAGTTATTGCCCCAGGCTATAATAGTGAGTTAGATGAATGGCGTGCGCTTAGCCAAGGCGCAACCGATATCCTTGAAAAACTGGAAGAGCGCGAGCGTGAACGCACAGGCATCAGCACCTTAAAAATTGGCTACAACAAGGTGCATGGCTTCTTCATTGAAGTTAGCCGTGCTAATTCACACTTAGTCCCTGCTGATTATATTCGTCGTCAAACATTAAAAAATAACGAACGCTATATCATTCCTGAGTTAAAAGAGCATGAAGACAAAGTACTCGGTAGCCAATCAAAAGCGTTGGCTCTCGAAAAACAACTTTATGAGCAACTATTTGAATTTATAGCACCGCATATTGAGCAGCTACAAACGATGGCTGCGGTACTGGCTGATTTAGACGTTCTTAATAATTTAGCTGAACGTGCGCAAGCGCTCAACTACGCCAAACCAACACTGTGTGATAACGACAATATAAGCATAAAGCAAGGGCGTCATCCCGTTGTTGAGCAAGTAATGAAAGACCCCTTTATTGCCAACCCTGTCGAGTTAAGCAACGACCGTAAGATGTTGATCATCACAGGGCCAAACATGGGGGGTAAATCAACCTATATGCGTCAAACTGCGTTAATTGTACTCATGGCACATATTGGGTCTTATGTCCCTGCTGACAGCGCAGAAATTGGCAATATTGACCGCATTTTTACGCGTATTGGCGCAAGTGATGATTTAGCATCAGGGCGTTCAACCTTTATGGTTGAAATGACAGAGACAGCGACCATTTTAAACAATGCCACGGCGCAATCTTTGGTCTTGATGGATGAAATAGGACGCGGTACTTCGACCTATGATGGCCTGTCTCTCGCCTATGCTACGGCCGATTATTTAGCCTCAAAAATTGCCGCAAAAACCTTATTCGCCACCCATTATTTTGAGCTAACTGAACTGGCCGAGCAGCAGCAAGGATTGGTTAATGTTCACCTAGATGCGATTGAGCATAACGACACTATTGCCTTTATGCATACCGTGCTTGAAGGTGCAGCAAGTAAAAGCTTTGGTTTACAAGTTGCCGCGCTTGCCGGTGTACCAAAAGCCGTTATTCAGCAAGCAAAGCAAAAACTAAAAATGCTTGAAAATCATCAGCCTGTTACAGCCCCAGTGCAACAACAGCAAGCACTGGCGTTTGACAATGAACCCTCTGAACTTGAGCTAACTTTACAGCAGCTGGACCCAGACAGTTTAACACCAAGACAAGCACACCAGCTGTTATACCAATTAAAAGATTTACTTTAATTGCGTGCATAAAAAAAGCTGACAATATGTCAGCTTTTTTGTGTGTTCTAGAGACCCGAAGGCCTCATACCTGAGTCAGGTATATTGTTGTCAACTCAAGTAAATTGGTCAAACAGGCTATCTGTACTTAAGCCTTCGTGTTGCAAAATATCTTTTAAACGACGTAATGCTTCCACTTGAATTTGTCTTACACGTTCACGCGTTAAGCCAATTTCACGACCGACATCTTCAAGCGTTGAAGGCTCGTAGCCAAGTAAACCGAAACGACGTGCAAGTACTTCGCGTTGTTTTGGGTTTAATTCACCAAGCCAATCAACAATGTGTTTGTTGATGCCATTATTTTGTACTTCGCCCTCAGGACCAGAGCCTTTTTCGTCAGCAATGATATCGAGTAAGGCTTTGTCGTTTTCGCCTCCAATTGGCGTATCAACCGACGTGATTTTTTCGTTTAAACGTAGCATTTTAGTCACGTCTTCAACGGGTTTATCCAGACACTCTGCAATTTCTTCTGCGGTTGGTTCGTGGTCAAGTTTTTGTGTTAGTTCGCGAGCCGTTCTTAGATAAACGTTCAGTTCTTTTACAACATGAATAGGTAAACGAATTGTTCGTGTTTGGTTCATTATGGCACGTTCAATCGTTTGACGGATCCACCAGGTTGCATAAGTTGAAAAACGAAAACCACGTTCTGGGTCAAATTTTTCAACAGCGCGAATCAGGCCAAGGTTACCTTCTTCGATAAGATCTAGCAGCGCAAGACCTCGGTTGTTATAGCGGCGAGCAATTTTCACCACTAAACGTAAATTACTTTCTATCATTCGTTTGCGAGAGGCTTCACAGCCTTTCAATGCTTTACGCGCAAAAAATACTTCTTCTTCTGCACTTAAAAGAGGAGAAAAACCAATTTCACCCAGGTATAACTGTGTCGCGTCTAGGTTTTTGACGACTTCGTCTTTTGTAAAAATTTCATCATCGTTGTCGACTTCTTCGAGTAACTCAGATGAATCATCTTCAACCATCGTGTCATCAAATTTATCATCAACTGTTTCAGTTGTTTTCTCAAGTTTTGCTGTGTGACCCATAAGCGTCCTCCCGAGCAAATATGTGATTGAGCTAAATCACTTTATCAATACCTTTGGCTAAGGTAGATACTTAGCAGGATTGACTGCTTGACCTCGGTAACGAATTTCAAATCTTAAAGCCGTAACCGACGAATCTGAACTGCCAATTTCTGCTATTTTCTGCCCCGCCTTTACTTCCTGTTTTTCCTTTACAAGCAACTTTGAGTTGTGTGCATAAGCACTTAGGTAATCATCATTATGTTTCAATATGATTAAATTACCGTAGCCCCTCAATGCGTTACCCGCGTATACCACAGTTCCTTGTGCAGCAGCTAAAACAGATGCCCCCTGTTTATTAGCGATTTGTAACCCTTTATAGCCATTTTCTTTTGTAGAGAAACGGCGCGTGACCTTACCCTTAGCGGGCCAGCTCCATATGACTTTTGTATTAGGATTACTATTTTTTGCACTAACTTTCTTGTTGGCTTGTTTTTGAACATACTCTCGTTGTTTTGGCTGATCAAGCTCTTTTTTTAATTTTTTGTTATTTTTTTGTATCAAAACGGTAGGCTTTTTACTCGAATTCGTATATTTTTTCGTCTTTTTTTGTTTTTGTGCCGATTTTGTGAGCAAAATGCGTTGCCCAGGATAAATCGTATAAGGTGCTGGAATATCGTTTAATTTTGCTAAAGTACGAAAGTCTTTTTGAGCACTAAACGCGATTGAATATAAAGTATCGCCTTTGTTAACCTTGTAACTTGAGCCAGAAATATTAACTTTGCGGGTAATTTGTTTTGTATGATTATCTAAACTACTAACAGGAGCGGGAGCATTACGGGAGGAGCAACCAAAGAGCAAAATACTAATAAACAAAGTAACATACACTGCTAACTGTCTGTTCATCGTAAAATGCTCCTTATAATACTAACTGTGAGTTTTAGGGGTTATCGTAGTAAAAAGTACGCAACAACAACTAAAATAACTAATCCCCAGCCAAGCGCTTCAACATATTGACGTAATTTTTGCTCCATTTTCACGCCCCCCCACTTCATTAAAGCCGACACTAAAAAGAACCGAGCCCCACGTCCAATGGCAGACGCAATTAAGAAAGGTAAAAATGCCATCTGCATTAAGCCTGCCCCAATAGTAAAAACTTTATAAGGAATAGGCGAAAACCCAGCAAGAAATACAACCCACACGCCGTATGTTTCAAACCAGCCTAGCGCAGTATCAAACTTTGCTTGCCAGCCCATTTGAGCAATTAGCGGCTCAACGACGGGCTCAAATAGCCAAAAGCCAAGCAAGTAACCTAAAATACCACCAATAACTGACGCAATAGTAGTAAAGCTGGCAAATCGCCATGCTTTATCTGGCTGAGCGAGTGACATAGGAGCTAACATCACATCTGGCGGAACAGGAAAAAAAACAGATTCAGCAAAGCTCATCCCTGCTAAATAACGCTCTGCGTGACGATGCTTAGCCCACACAAGCGCCATATCATATAACTTAGTAAACAACTTCAAAGTGTAACGTCCTATTCAATATCACCAGGTACTAAAGGTACAAATCGTACTGGTGCAACTTTATGTTCAGTGAATGTGTCGCCATTTCTGACAACCATCATTAATTGCTGATCTTGCTCACCCACGGGGGCTATCATCACACCGCCATCAGCAAGTTGTGCTAGTAACCCTTGCGGCATCGTTGCTGCCGCAGCAGTCACGATAATCCCTTCAAATGGTGCTTGCGATTGCCACCCTTGCCATCCATCACCATGTTTCATCGTTACATTGTATAAATCAAGCTTATGTAAACGGCGCTTTGCTTGCCACTGCAACGCTTTAATGCGTTCAACTGAACACACTTTAGTGAACGTTTTTGCAAGAATCGCGGTTTGATACCCTGATCCCGTGCCAATTTCAAGTACCTTATCGCGTACTCCTGCAAGTCGCAGTAACTCTGTCATTCGCGCAACGATATAAGGCTGCGAAATTGTTTGCCCTTGACCAATAGGTAAAGCGGTATTCTGATACGCTTTATGCTGTAAAACATCATCAACAAACACATGCCGCGGGGTCGTCGCAATCGCCTCAAGTACAGCGGCATCTTCTACGCCATCCCGCTTTAATAATTCAGCCAATGCCAACGCACTGCGATTATAATTAGTCAGCACTATTAATCTCCATCTTCGCTAACCAGCTATCGACGGCTTGAAGACTCTCCTTCGCTGTCATATCAACACTTAACGGTGTTACTGAGGCATACCCATTATTAATGGCGTAAAAGTCAGTCCCTTCTCCTGCGTCACTTTCAGCGCCGAGCGTGCCATACCAAAAAATATCACGCCCCCACGGGTCTTGTTGTTTGGTCATGGTTTCAGCTTTATGACGTGCGCCAAGGCGTGTTACTTTTACTCCTTTGAGTTCTGAAAGAGGAATATCTGGCACATTTAAGTTAATGATCTGATCTTTCGGTAGAGGGTGTGATGCAAGCTCTTTAATGATACCGACAGCCACTGCTGCTGCCGTTTCAAAATGATTCCCTTCTTTAGAACAGAGTGAGACAGCGATCGCTGGCAGCCCTAAGTGGCGGCCTTCGGTTGCGGCTGCAACCGTACCAGAATAGAGCGTGTCATCACCTAAGTTAGCCCCATGATTAATACCAGCCACAACTAAGTCAGGCTGCTCATCGGTTAGCTCATTCACGCCAAGGTGAACACAATCCGTGGGGGTGCCATTAATAGAAATAAAGCCATTATCTAACATGGTCGCACGTAACGGGTTCATTAAGGTTAATGAATTGCTGGCGCCACTGCAGTTACGGTCAGGGGCAACCAGCGTCACATCGGCAATTTGCGTTAACGCATGATATAAAACGGCAATCCCTTTTGCATGCACTCCATCATCATTGCTTAATAAGATTTTCATTTACGCATCCTTTTGTTTTTGTTCTCTTGGGCTGGCGTCTTTATAGTCCACCAGCTCTCGCAAAAGCGCGGTTGCAAAGCAGCCTTTTGGTAAACCAAAACTCAGTTTTACAGTTGTCTCATCAAGTGTTTCAACAGTTAAAGACTCGGGAATTAAGCGCAGCATTCTGCGCTCATTCTTAAGCCCAAGCTCAGCTAATCCCTCTATCCAAGACTGATAAGGGAGCAACCATTGCTTTTCGGTTTCGGTTAAGCCTTTTTCGCCTTTGCCCACCATTGGTGCCGACATAACAATATCGCCAGAGGCTAAACGTGCAATATTGTCATCGCTTATATTGTCTTCAAAAAAGGCATTACTGCCGCTAAGCATAAACACTTCGCGGTGCATGGTTTTCGCAAGACCATGCTCAGCTACACGCATACTTACTATTTCATTGAACACATAAGAACGGGCCGCTGAAATCACTAAACCACGCAGCTTTTTATCGCGAATACGCTCTCCTGCAAACATCCGTTTAGCCATTTCAAGGTTATGCCCTCCATGACCAAATCGCTGTTCGCCAAAGTAATTTGGCACCCCAGCACGCACTGCATTAATACGACACAAAATATCTAAAGGCTCGGTCACATTACGCAGGGTAATCGTAAATCGATTGCCCTTGTGGCAGCCTGTTCTTAATTTACGGTTGTGGCGCTGCTGCGCGATAATAAAGAATTGCTCGTTATTCAGTTCACTAAATTCAATGTGCTTTTTAATCGGCACAGGCACACTAAACCATTGTGTACAAACACCGTGGCGATCTTTTAAACCCGCATAGCTTACATCACGCGGTGATACGCCCGCTTTTTCGGCAATTCGCTTGGCTATAAACTGGGTGTTTTCACCTTTTTTGACGACCTGCAAGCACACATGCTCGCCGCTGCCAGTGAATTCAATACCGAGGTCTTCGTCAACCATAAAGTCTTCAGCAAACGTTTTAAAGTCGGCTTTTGATAGTGGTTTTCCGTATAAATAATTCAATTCACTCATGAATTTTGTTTACTCATAATAACCACTGCGTGGCTTGAAATGCCCTCTTTACGACCTTCAAAGCCCAGCTTTTCGGTGGTAGTGGCTTTCACATTCACTTGCGAAATATCGGCTTCTAAATCAGCAGCTAAATTTTTACGCATGGCTTGAATATGAGGCAGCATTTTTGGTGCTTGAGCTACAATGGTTACATCTGCATTGCCAAGTTCATAGCCTTGCTCTTTTGCAAGCTTAACCACATGACGCAATAATATTCGGCTGTCGATGTTTTCGTATTCACTCGCAGTATCTGGGAAGTGCTTACCAATGTCGCCCATTGCCAGTGATCCTAATATAGCATCACATAATGCATGAATAGCCACATCGCCATCTGAATGCGCTAAAAAACCTTGTGGGTAATCAATTTTTTCACCACAAATAACCAACGGGCCTTCGCCGCCAAATTTGTGAACATCAAAGCCATGGCCAATTCGAATCATGGGGTTCTCTCGTTTTGTTGTTTTTGCAGTAGAAACGCTGCTAAATCTAAATCTTCTGGGGTGGTTATTTTAATGTTGTCACTGCGCCCAGCGACTAATTTTACTGGCTGCTTTGCCCACTCAATCGCCGAAGCTTCATCGGTGATAGTCACGCCGTTCTCTAGGGCATTTGAAAGTGCATCTACAAGCGCCTGATAAGGGAAAAATTGAGGGGTAAGCGCCTGCCATAAATCATCACGTGGCACAGTTTGCTCACTATGAGTATGGCCGCGTTTAATAGTATCTTTGACTTTAGAGGCTAAAATACCGCCCTCGTTAGCTGCTAGGCACTCATCGACCAAACGAGTTATATCGCTTAAACACACTAACGGTCTTGCTGCATCATGCACCAGTACCCAGTCTGGCGGGTTATCAGCAAGTGACAGCAAAGCATTAAGGACTGAGTCGGCACGCTCTGTGCCGCCCGACACTCGTTCTATGCGGCTATCGATTTGAGGTATCACGTCAAAGTAACCATCGTCGTCACTTATTGCTACTTTTATCGTGTGAATAAAATCTAATTCAGCAAGCTTGCTAAGGGTATGCTCTAAAATGGTTTTACCCGCCAGTTCGATATACTGTTTTGGCGCAGAATGTTGCATTCGGCTGCCAACACCGGCTGCGGGAACTATTGCAGTGATTTTCTGTTTAGTTTTCATTTTGTTGTTGGCCTGGCAATACACGAATAAACGTTTCACCAGGTTTAATCATTCCTAATTCATTACGCGCACGTTCTTCTATGCCTTCTTGGCCGAGTTTTAAATCTTTAATATCGGCTTTGAGCACTTTGTTACGTTTTAATAATTTAGCATTTGTATCTTGATGAGAGGCGACCGCTTGTTTTAGACGAGTGTAATCCTGCACACCATTATGGCCAAACCATAAACGATACTGGATAAATAAAGCCAAACATAACAAGGCGAATTGAAACACCCGCATTGAACACTCCTTCGCGGTTAAATTAAGTCAAAGGGCGTTTTAAATTACGCCAATTTATATTGCTTGCTAGTAGCATTTCTCTTAATGACAAACGCTTAGGTGTAATCCGTTTATTAAGTTGCCATTGATGGCCACAACAGGCTGCTGCCATCACTGCTTTTGACGGTTTTAATAACTGCGCTGGCGCGTGTTCTAATGACTCACCGGATAACGTAAACCAACCAAGCTCATTACAATGTACCTTATTGTCGCTTACTTGATCTAAGCTGTCTATGCGCACGGTGGTACATTGCCCGTCATTAATTAGCACGGGGACAATTAACCCACGCTTAGCATATTGACTATAAAAGTCTTCTGATGCACTTTTGCTATATACAGGCGGCGTAGTTTTTTGTTTTTCGAGCCAGCTGCCATTTTGTGAATCAAGCTGTAAAGGCGCATCACCACTGACTATCCGTATTGCTAGTCGCTCTATGTAATAAGGCAAACTTGCCAATAAGCGTCTAAGCCTTGCCGCATCAGGTTCATCGACCAAACGCGGGATTTCTCGAGCATAAAACGCATTACATAACTGTGCATACAAAGCCCGTTCGGCATCAGTTTGCCAAATTTCGGCTTGTGGCGACGGTTCGCTCTGTGGATTAGAAATAGACAATGCCCGCTCTTATAAAACAATTGCTTGACTGTTTTATAGCATAGAGCGTTAATTGAGCGCTACTTTACTGCGCCTTTTTTACCCAGTTTAGCATTACCCGTTTCTAAAAACTGCACAACTGCATCGCGTTTTTTGCCCATTAACAAACTGCCATCGGCTAAAAACATAAAGTTTTGCCAGCAACGTTTAAACACTGCAAAGCTAGTTTCAATAATATTGTCGCGCGCCATACAAAAATACACGGTGGTGTTGGCTTCCCAATCAAGGTGCGCCAAGATTGCCTCGGGGAGTTGTTCTTCGCCAGCTTCCCACGCATTTTCCCAATTAATGGTTTCGGTAAAGCTGTCTTCTTTGCCACACCAATCTGTTTTATCGAAAAAATCTGGGTGATCATGCTCGCGGCTCACCATGGTAGACCAAAGTACAGCGGCACGTTCGCTGGTCATTGGTTTAATTTGCTGCGCATCTGCTGCGTTAATTGGCATGTCTTTATGGCGAAAAACCCATGCTTTTTTGTATTCATCTAACGAAATATAATTCATAGTGTTGACAGTTTATTTAGCATTAAAAAGTGCAAAACGTAATTATACAAGAGATCAAAACATGACTACAGCAATAAAACCTCATCCTCTCAAATCAGGCATATACCAGCATTACAAAGGCCCAAAATACAAAGTAGAGTATGTCGCCACTCACAGTGAAACCGAAGAGCCACTCGTTATTTACCAAGCACTGTATGGTGAGTTTGGTATGTGGGCACGCCCACTCAGCATGTTTTTAGAAACCGTTGAGGTAAACGGCAAAACAGTCCCACGCTTTGCATACCTTTCAGACGCAGAATAACTATGGCATCATAGCATTATTAATCACTGCTCAGACCAGATAAGGTGACATCGTGCTTTTTAATTCAACCGACAACTACATTGCCAGTAACTCATTAAAACAAGCGGTTAACGCAGCCATCTTGCTCGAAAAACCTCTGCTTATAAAAGGTGAGCCCGGCACAGGTAAAACCATGTTAGCCGAGGAGCTTGCAAAAAGCTTAGACACCACGCTTATTCAATGGCATATAAAATCGACCACCAAAGCACAGCAAGGCCTATACGAATATGATGCAGTGTCACGGTTGCGCGACAGCCAGTTAGGTGATGAGCGCGTTCACGACATTGGTAACTACATTGTAAAAGGTAAATTATGGCAAGCCTTCACCTATGGAGAGCAACATAATAAACGCCCCGTGTTGCTGATTGACGAAATCGACAAAGCCGATATCGAGTTTCCAAACGACTTATTGTTAGAACTCGATAAAATGGAGTTTCATGTTTATGAAACCGGTGAGCGCGTTATTGCCAAGCACCGCCCTATTGTTATTATTACCTCAAACAACGAAAAAGAGCTGCCTGATGCCTTTTTACGTCGTTGTTTTTTCCACTACATCGACTTTCCATCGAGCGACGAAATGGCGCAAATTATCGATGTACATCACCCGCATGTTAAGCAAGACTTGGTACGCGAAGCACTTGAAGTATTCTTTAACCTGCGCGATGTAAATGGCATAAAGAAAAAGCCCTCAACCAGCGAGTTACTCGATTGGTTAAAATTATTGATGGCTGAAGATATCGATGCCAAAACACTGCATGATAAAAGCCAAAAAGGCGGCCTAATGCCAATGTTTGGTGCGCTATTAAAGAACGAGCAAGACATTAGCCTCATCGAAAAACTTGCTTTTATGAGTCGTCGTTAAGATGTTAATTGCGTTTTTCTTTAAGTTACGTGAATACCGCTTACCCGTGAGTCTGCGTGAGTTACTTGATTTGATCAACGCGCTCAAGCAAGGGGTCATTTTTGCCGACGTAGACGCGTTTTATTACTTAGCGCGTACCATCATGGTCAAAGACGAAACTCACTTTGACCGGTTTGATAAAGCCTTTGCCGATTACTTTAGCGGGGTTGCTGACCTTGATTTACTCGAAAGCTTAAAACAACAGCATAACCTGCCTAACGACTGGTTGCGCAAAGAGTTTGAAAAACACTTAACAGACGAAGAAAAAGCACAGTTAAAAGCGATGGGTGGCCTCGATAAACTTATGGAAGCCCTGAAACAGCGCCTTGAAGAACAGCAAAAACGCCATGCTGGCGGCAACAAATGGGTTGGCACTGGCGGCACCTCGCCGTTTGGCGCGTATGGCTTTAACCCAGAAGGCGTGCGTATTGGTCAAGACGGTAATCGTAACCGCCGTGCTGTAAAAGTATGGGATAAACGGACATACCGCAACCTCGACAGTGACCGCGAAATTGGCTCTCGCACCATTAAGCTCGCGCTTAAAAAACTGCGTAAATTTGCCCGCACCGGGGCTAGCGACACTCTCGATTTAACCGAAACCATTCGTGCTACTGCAAAGCAAGGTGGCATGCTCGATGTAAAAATGGCACCCGAGCGCCACAATGCTGTAAAAGTGCTGATGTTGTTTGATATTGGCGGCTCAATGGATGATTACATTCATACCTGTGAGGAGTTATTTAGTGCTGCACACAGCGAATTTAAGCACCTCGAGTTTTACTATTTTCATAATTGTTTATACGAACATGTTTGGCAAGACAACGAGCGCCGCCATTCAAACGTGATTGATACCATGACCTTGATTAACAAGTTCACCAGTGACTACAAGGTCATTTTTGTTGGCGATGCCACCATGGGTCCTTACGAAATAGCCTACCCTGGTGGCAGTGTAGAACATTGGAATGAGGAACCCGGCAGCGCCTGGCTAAACCGCATAACAAATCACTTTGATAAAGTCGCTTGGCTCAACCCACAACCGGTTGAGCACTGGCGTTACTATCAATCGATTGATTTTATAAAACAGTTAATGAACAACCGTATGTATCCACTCACCTTAGATGGCATAAGTAATGCGATTAGGGAATTGAGTTAGCCTAGATTGTAGGCGCGATTTTATATCGCGCAATACTAAAAATTGACTTGGGATCAACCCACTGCTGACACACAATGATGCTGGATTTCACTTCGTTCAGGCAAATTAGGTAAACTTCCAAACCAAAAACACCAACGCAAAGCCCACTAAATAAACCAAACCTAGCCAGCTTAGAGTCCGAATTAAGGGGGAATGCACAATACTTGGCTCTGAGCGCACTAAACTAAAGTTAAGCCATGCAAATACTGGGGTGGTAACAAAGGCGAGAGTCATGGCAAACGTAAGCATGGGGCCAAGTGCCGATTTAAAGAATAAAATGATTGCCATACCAGAAAATGCTTGCAGTAAAAGCCACATATTTAAACTGTGTTTAGACTGTTTTACAGGCAGTAATTTGTGCGATTCATTTAAGGTTCTGGCGTAGCCGTCAAGCACGGTAAGCGTGGTGCCAAACATACATAAAAAAGCGATACCCGACACCAATGGCCTTGCCCACTCTCCCATTGTAAGGGCGTACATATCAATAAGCTGTTTAGCAAACGCCACCCCACCTAATTGCACGGCTTGTACCTGTCCGTATTGCACTAATACACCTAGCGAGAAAAACACCAAAGCTAGGGCTGCTGTAAGCCAGTAGCCTAAATTAAAATCAAATAAACCTTGCTGCTTAGTAATAACTTGTTGCTGCTGCTTTTCTTTTAGCCAAAGTGAACTAATCGCTGAGATTTCAATAGGAGCTGGCATCCAGCCCATTAGCGCCACCATAAAGCCAAGCATTGCAAGCTCATACGGCGACGGGCCCACGTAGTCAACTGGAGCCATAAGACCATTATTAATTGCCACCACCAAAGCAGCCACAGTTGTAACAGTAAGCAGCCCCATAATGATTTTAGACACGTTATCGAGCGCCTTAAAATGCCCCAACAACAAAATAAGTAAACAAACAGCCAAAATAATCCAACACAACAAGGTCACCGAAATGGTGATCGGCAGTGCGTAATGTAATAGGCTGGCTGTTAAAAGTAGTACCCCTGCGGTATTCACTACTGCAGCCACAATATTTAACGCAATAAAACTGTAAAAGTAACCCGGCCCTTTTTGCTTGTAGCCCTCAACTAAACTTTGTTTAGTTGCAAGGGTGTATTCCATACCAAATCGAAAGAATGGGTACTTAAGTACATTCACAACAATAATTAGCCAAAATAGTTGCCAGCCAAATAACGAGCCAGCCTGCGTCGACGCCACCAAATGTGAGCCACCAATCGCCGCTGTGGCCATTAATATGCCAGGGCCAAGTGCATTAAGTTTAGATTGCCAATGTGATACTGCTGATTGCATATGCTTTATGTGTTTTATTCTTAGTTACAAGCAACTTACAGCGTTTTAGATGAGATTGGAAGACACTCCTCGCTTCTGAGTTCTAGGATTAAGTTGTCAGTTTATAAAACCAAAAAAGCCAAACATATTTATGTTTGGCTTTCTCTTGTTCGAGGTTTTGCGCTAAATTTTTGTGGCTAACACTTAGCGTCTAATTTATTAGCTTAAATTCATTTCTTGAATAATCTCATGGGCGATTTCCGGCGTTGTGCTCACCGGTTTTTCATGTAGTTTAGCTTTCATTTGCCCTTTACGATGTTTTAGCGATGCATCGAGTTTTTTAGCTGCATTTGCAAGTGCTGGGTACATCACTTCATCTTCTCCTTTAACTGATAAACGTGCACCTTCATAAATAGTGCTGATCTCAGCTTGATACTTGTGATGTTCTTTTGAAAGAATAATATCGAGAGATATTAACGATGGAAAATGGCTAGCAATTTTTGAGAATTTCTCGTTGATATGAGCTCTAACAGCCTCAGTAACGTCAACATGATGACCAGAAATATTAATCTTCATAGGGTATCCTTTTTTCTTGTTACCTCATAGTTAGTATTGGGGGCGATTTGAATTAACACAAGCGAAAATCAAAGATAATTAGTAATTGATTGTAACCACACATGATTTAGATCATGCTCTGCGGATAAAATATGCAAAAGCCCGTATTACACGGGCTTTATAGAAAAGTTATCAACTGCTCATTAAGTGTACGAGCAACAATAATCAGCAAAGTCAGTTACCTTTACGCGAAAGGTAACATTGGCGTCTACATTAAACGAATCTCCAGCCTTCATGGCTTGCCACTCAGTTTCGCCTGGCAGTAACACTTGCCACTCTCCCGCAAGTAACTCCATGTGCTCTTTTTGATTTGTGCCAAACTCAAATTCTCCTGGTTGCATAAAACCTAATGTTTTAGTACTGCCATCGGCAAAAAGCACAACACGGCTCGAAACTTTACCATCAAAATAGACATTCGCTTTTTTTACAACACTTACACTGTCAAACTGAGTCATACTCACTCCTGTTATGTTTTATAATCTTCTTTATTTCAGCCTGCCCGAATTTTAAGTAAGCAGCAACTGAAGATTATTCAATTAACCTCTATATGTGAGCTGATTTTTTTATTATCTTTTATACACTGAGCAATTAAAAAAACAAATAGAGTGCCTATGTGTTCACCAAAACACTAAAAACGCCCCTACGGTATAAAGTACCCAAGTAGCAGTGATAATTATTGCTGATCTGTCGGGTACGTATCGAATCTTTTGACTGGCAGCAAAAATCCATAAAAAAGCCCGCGCAGTGCTAAGACCGCGCGGGCTTTTAAATTTTAGCGACTAAAGCTTAGAACAAAGCGTTTGCTTTGTTTACGATGTTTTCAACCGTGAAACCAAAGTGCTTGAATAACTCACCAGCAGGTGCTGACTCACCAAATGTCGTCATACCTACTACTGCGCCATTTAGGCCTACGTATTTGTACCAGTAGTCTGCAATGCCCGCTTCGATAGCTACGCGGCGTGTTACGCTTGCTGGTAATACGCTTTCTTTGTAGGCTGCGTCTTGCTCATCAAACAAGTCAGTTGAAGGCATAGAAACCACACGTACTTTTTTGCCTTGTGAACGAAGCTCTGCAGCGGCGTCTTGTGCAAGCTGTACTTCTGAGCCCGTTGCAATAAGGATAAGCTCAGGCTCACCATCGCAACTCAGTACGTAACCACCTTTTTTCACATCGCTTAACTGTTGTGCAGTACGCGTTTGTTGCTCAAGACCTTGACGTGTGAAGATCAATGACGTTGGGCCATCTTTACGCTCAATCGCTTGTTGCCATGCAATTGCAGACTCAACTTGGTCACACGGACGCCAGTTAACAAGATTAGGCGTTAAACGCATGCTTGCAATTTGCTCTACTGGTTGGTGCGTAGGGCCATCTTCACCCAGACCAATTGAATCGTGCGTGTATACAAAAATGCTTGGTTGCTTCATTAATGCAGCCATGCGTACCGCATTACGCGCGTATTCCATAAACATTAAGAATGTTGCGCCGTAAGGAATAAAGCCTTTGTGCAGTGCAATACCATTCATAATTGCCGACATACCAAACTCACGGACACCGTAGTAGATGTAGTTACCGCTTGCGTCGTCTGCTGTTACGCCTTTTGAACCATCCCAAATTGTTAAATTTGAACCAGCAAGGTCAGCTGAGCCGCCCATAAACTCTGGTAATAATGGACCAAATGCATTCAGTGCATTTTGTGAAGCTTTACGTGTTGCAGGGTTTGCAGGGTTTGCTTGCAGCTCTTCGATGTACGCTTGTGACTTTTCAGCCCAATCTGCTGGCAATTCGCCATTTGTACGACGCTTAAATTCTGCTGCTAGCTCTGGGTGTGCATTTGCGTATGCCGCAAACTTTTCGTCCCAGTTTGATTCAAGCTGTTGGCCCTTTTCTTTTGCGTCCCATTCGCTGTAGATATCAGCTGGGATTTCAAATGCTTCGCCTGTCCAGCCTAAGAACTCACGTGCCGCTTTGATCTCATCATGACCAAGTGGAGCACCATGACAGTCATGACTACCCGACTTATTAGGTGAACCGTAACCAATCACTGTTTTACAACAAATTAATGATGGCTTGTCGGTAATACTACGTGCTTCTTCGATGGCTGCGCGGATGGCCTCTGGGTTATGGCCATCAACATCACTCACCACGTGCCAGCCATATGCTTTAAAACGTGCAGGTGTGTCGTCGCTGAACCAACCTTCTACTTCACCGTCGATAGAGATGCCGTTGTCATCCCAAAACGCAACAAGTTTACCCAGGCCTAATGTGCCCGCTAATGAACAGGCTTCGTGAGAGATACCCTCCATTAAACAGCCATCACCCATAAACGCGTAGGTAAAGTGATCAACGATGTCGTGGCCTTCACGGTTAAATTGAGCAGCAAGCGCTTTTTCAGCAATTGCCATACCTACCGCATTTGTGATCCCTTGGCCTAATGGGCCCGTAGTGGTCTCAATACCTGGTGCATAGCCATACTCTGGATGCCCTGGTGTTTTTGAATGCATTTGACGGAAGTTTTTAATTTCTTCAAGTGGTAAGTCGTAACCACTTAAATGTAGTAGAGAATAAATCAGCATCGAACCGTGGCCATTTGAAAGAATAAAGCGATCACGGTCTGCCCACTCTGGGTTCGTCGGGTTGTGCTTTAGATAATCGCGCCATAGTACTTCTGCGATATCTGCCATGCCCATAGGGGCTCCAGGGTGGCCAGAGTTGGCCTGTTGTACTGCGTCCATTGATAAGACGCGAATAGCATTTGCAAGTTCTTTGCGAGATGGCATGAATTCTCCTACCTTTAATGTATTTGCGCTGGTTGTTTGTTAAGCCCCATTCTTACTTATTGTATGGGTGCAGTGCAATTAAAAATCCGTATTAAATGGGTCTATTACCACTGTTTATTAAGAACGAAATGTTATTAGTAATTTAAAATAGACGTCTAGGCGTAAAATAACTATGCAAACATAATTGTTTTAGATAAAATACGCCCCTTAATTTTTTAGCGCTATTACCGACGTTAGTGAAGCGCAATATTTGTGAGCAGAAATACAATGGCAAAACATTTATTTACTTCTGAATCTGTATCTGAAGGTCATCCGGATAAAATCGCGGACCAAATCTCTGACGCGGTTCTAGATGCTATCTTAGAGCAAGATTCTCATGCCCGTGTTGCATGTGAGACTTACGTTAAAACTGGTATGGTTATGGTGGGTGGTGAAATCACTACTAGCGCGTGGGTTGATATCGAAGAAATTACACGTAAAACTGTACGTGAAATCGGTTACACGCATTCAGACATGGGTTTTGATGCTGACTCGTGCGCAATCCTAAACACTATCGGTAAACAATCTCCAGACATCAACCAAGGTGTTGACCGTGCACGTCCAGAAGACCAAGGCGCGGGTGACCAAGGTTTAATGTTTGGTTATGCATGTAACGAAACAGACGTTTTAATGCCTGCACCAATCACGTATTCACACCGTTTAGTTCAGCGTCAAGCGCAAGTTCGTAAAAGCGGTGAGCTTAACTGGTTACGCCCAGATGCAAAATCACAAGTAACATTTGCATATGAAAATGGTAAGCCGGTAGGTATTGATGCTGTTGTTCTTTCAACGCAACACTGTGATTCAATCTCACAAAACGACCTAGTAGAAGCGGTAATGGAAACCATCATTAAGCCGGTTCTTCCAGCAGAGCTTATCTCTAGCGCAACGAAATTCTTCATCAACCCAACTGGCCGTTTCGTTATCGGTGGTCCAATGGGTGACTGTGGTCTGACTGGCCGTAAAATCATCGTTGATACATACGGTGGTATGGCGCGTCACGGTGGTGGTGCTTTCTCAGGTAAAGATCCATCAAAAGTTGACCGTAGCGCTGCATACGCGGCACGTTACGTTGCTAAAAACATGGTTGCTGCGGGTCTTGCTGACAAGTGTGAACTTCAAGTTTCTTACGCTATCGGTGTTGCAGAGCCAACATCTATCAGCATCGAGACATTTGGTACAGGTAAATTAGAAGAAGCACGTCTAATCGAATTAGTGCGTGAACACTTCGACCTACGTCCTTACGGCTTAATCCAAATGCTTGATCTTGAGCGTCCTATCTATCAACCGACTGCCGCTTATGGTCACTTCGGTCGTGAAGAGTTCCCTTGGGAGCGTACAGACAAAGCAGACGCACTTCGCGCAGCTGCTGGCCTGTAATAGGGTATACAGACTGAAAAAGCGCCATTTTGGCGCTTTTTTTGTGTTTAATTTTTTACTCTAAATTTTTATACCATTGCGCTTATACCATTACGCTTAATTAAGTGGTCTATTTTGAGGCAATAAAACCGCGTTGATAACAAGGCAAAAATTTAGTTATTTAGTTGTTCTCAGCAATTGCTCCTGCATTGCTCTACCTCCTGCATCCATGCTGTCGTAAATCAGATATTTTTAACGCAGATAGCGACTGGTTTAATCGCTCAAAATGATTAAGTATTATTGCGATTGGTATTAATTACAGTAACGTCATTATCTTTTCATACATCGCCACCAGCCAAACCAGTGCTAAAATAACCAATGACAAGGTCACCGCTGCCGAGGCCATATCCTTTGCGCGCCCAGACAGTACATGATATTCAATCCCCACTCTGTCAGTCAGCGCTTCGATGGCCGAATTGAGTAGTTCAACAATCAACAGTAATAAATACGGAATAAACAACACGAGCCAATGAGTCAGTGACTGCGCCAGAAAAACCGATAACGGTAATAAACACACCCCTAAATAAATTTCTGAGCGAAAAGCTGACTCTTCTTTAAATGCGGCCTTAAAACCTTTAATTGAGCACCTTGTGGCTTTTAAAATACGTCCAATACCAATGCCGTTGGGTTTATTGACCAAGGGGATTTTGGGTTCTTTCATGCTGTTCCTAGTACGAATAAACTTCGCAGATAATATTCATAAATACCTAAAATGTCATCTTCGCTTTACTAAGATAAGCACTTTCCTGGCACACTTGGGGGATTTGTCCGTGAAAACGCATTCTTTTTTAGCTGTTCACGCAATGCTTGTAATGACTTAAACACACTTTTTAAAGATACTTTATTACTTAACCAATGCGGAATAGCACCGCTTGGGTCTGCATACGCTTGGTGGGTAATCAGTAAGTTATTTTGCTGTTGCTCTAAGCGCCAATAAGCGGTGAGCTCTTTAATACGCACCACCCCTTTTACCAAAGGTTTAACGTGGGGCTGGCTGGTAATTTTAAGCTCGGTTTTATTATCGCTTAAGGTGTGATAGCAAGAGTAGCTCACTAAATCACGATCAGAAACCGGCCAAGGCGAGTTAAAGCGCGTATAAACAAGCGTCTCTGCGGGGCTAAGCCGCTCTATTAGGGTTACACTTTGAACATTTTCGAGCCAATTTGGCGCGTTGTCGGTGTCGCTAAGTAAGGCCATAAAGTCATCTGCCTTGGTATCTTCAACAACCACAGATGCATTAATTTCGATAATGCCACTGTCATGTTTTTGATACGTGACCTTTATACCTTCTTGCTGCTTGTATGTATGCCATTCTATTGGGGTCGCGACAGTTGAACAACTAAACCACGCTAACCCAATGAATAGCCAACGATTCACAGATTTATAACCAGTAGGGATCAGTATTGAATGAGGCATGACGACTTTGTTCCATGGCGCTCACTAAAAATTCTGACTTTTGCTCGAGCCACGTTTGAATCTTTGCTAATTCCTGATCGTCTTGTCCTGCACACAACTGCTTTAAATACTCAAGAGTACTGAGCTCGTAAATACCATGCGAAATATCTAACCAAGGAATACGAAACTCGCTTCTGTCGTCTTTATTGAATAATGCCCCCAAACAGTTACCACTTAAAAGAGAGTTTTCTAGACGAGTACGCAACGATAAATAGTCTTTATCACTCAGTGCTTGTTGTTCAGGAATAAGCTCATGCATATCGTGCCAATCTTTTGCAAATAAGCGCTTGGCTATATCTGCTACTGGTTTTTCTGCAGCTTGGAACTCTGCCTGCCCCCACGACTTACGCCATTG
Source organism: Pseudoalteromonas sp. bablab_jr011 (assembly GCF_016464045.1). Lineage (NCBI taxonomy): Bacteria > Pseudomonadati > Pseudomonadota > Gammaproteobacteria > Alteromonadales > Pseudoalteromonadaceae > Pseudoalteromonas > Pseudoalteromonas sp. bablab_jr011. The sequence goes on from NZ_JACDWU010000304.1 coordinate 75,465, forward strand.
CTTTTCAATCAACCAGGTGGTCAATTGCAACAGCAAACGGTTGTAACGGGTGCTGTGAAATAACGCTTTTACATCGTCAATACTCGGCTGAAGCTCTTTTAGGTCGTTAATCACTTGAGTTAGCTCTGGTGCGCTATTAATTTTTTTATAATAGGCGTGACGTTTTGAGGTATAGGTTTTTAACTGAATGGCGTTTTCAACCCACGCCAACTCACTCAGCAACCACTTTAACTCAGTACGTAATGACTCTGTATCATCTTTACTAACAATATCATCGAACAGCCAAAAGGTGTGGCGAATTAATCGAATGCCATCAGTGACTCGTTTTAAGGTTTTTAAGCTCGGCTTGATGAAGTAACAGGCTTCATGCTTTTGTACAAAGCGAATCGCGTAATTTATCCCTGCGACCAAAGCTTGTTCTTGTGTGGCCTCTTTTTTAAGAGGCACAAACCCAATCGATTTACTTGCTTTTAGTGGGGTGTTATCGGCTAAGCCATAACCTCGTGCAGCTTTCGAATATAGCCCAAGACGTACATTACATTCGCTAACCAGTTTATCTGCAAGGGCAAATAACTCGTGGCGACTGCCTTCAATTAATTCCACTTCAAGCTCAGAGATCAGCTCAACTTTACCTGACGCTGCAATTTCACCTTTATCAAGTACAACCTCAATTTTAGCTCCACTGTTGGTTTCGATTAACCACGTGCGACGAATAAAGTTAGTACTAAAAATAGGGTACAGGTTGTCGGCAATCGCATTAACTTGCATGCCATGCGGCCAAATTGTGGCATCAAAAGCCATTAAATCTGGGCGACCACCTTCTAAAGGTAAGTTATATTCTGGGCGTTGATGTAATCCACCTACAACTTCGCCAGCGAGTTTAATCGTTTGCTCGCACTGGTTATCACAGCAGCGGGTACGCAAACCAATATCCAGTGCGCGTAACTCACGACTTGGCGTATCATAGTAAGCATTTTGTAAGCTGCGTGACGGTTTATTTGTAACGGTTTTTGCAAATTGAGTAATTAATGCGGGGATCAGTGGAACAACGGCATCTGACACCAAAAACTTCAGTTCTATCTCAGTATCCATTCGTTTTGCGGAGTACATTTAAAATAAATAAGTGCTCAAAATAAACAAAGCAGCTACTTAATGCAAACTTTTTCCTGATTTTTACCCTCAAACCCTGTCTTGGATTACAATATCAGCCTTGCTATTAATAGTTGAAATCCCTACTATCTCTATACATTACGTATTTAAAAATTTGACCATTTTGGGCAAGGTTACATTAACAAGGTAGATTGATGTTAAAACAGTGTATTTTTGGGCTGCTCCTATCAGCCGCCACTTTCATTAGCTATGCAGAAGAAGCGCCTACAAGCGACAACGGAAACACCGCATACATAGTCGACAACCTCTATACCTTTATGCATTCAGGCCCGAGTAAAAACTACCGTATTTTGGGGTCAGTTGATGCAGGTACTCAAATTACCTTGTTATCAGAAGAAGATAATGGTTATTTTAAAATTCGCGACGACAAAGACCGCGAAGGCTGGGTAGAAACGAAGTTTATCAGCGAGAACGCCGGTATCCATCAGCAATTTCAAGCTCTGAATAACGACATGACCTTGATGCAAGAGCAATTACGCCAAGCAGAAATTGAACTACCGCAATTACAAGAACAAAACAGAACCCTCACTGAGCAAAACCAAGCGCTAAGCGAACAAATTGAAAAACTAAAAAGCACCATAGAATCTGAGCGCAACGTGAAACAATTAGCCAGTGCCAAAGAAAAACGCCAACTATTAACTTACGGCGGCGCTATTGCATTTATTGGTTTATTACTTGGTATTATTTTAACGATTATGCTTTCACGCCGTAAACGTTATGATGGTTGGGCGTAATAATAGCAACCCGCAATAATAGTTAATCATTTTTAGGGATTGATTAAGCGAGTGGGTATAACCCAGCAAAAAATCTTCATAAAAAAAGCACCGTTTGGTGCTTTTTTTGTTTAGATATCGAATCTTAAACCGCTATCTTGTTTTATCTTTTCGATCACCATATAGGTGTGGTGCGTACCAACACCGGGAATATCAACCAAATCACCCAAAACTTGGCGATATTCGTCCATATCAGAGACTCGCACTTTTAATAGGTAATCGTATCCGCCTGCCACCATGTCGCACTCGACCACTTGTGGAATATTTAAAATATATTCTCTGAACACTTTAAACACTGAGGTATTTGAGGTCACTAACGACACTTGCACATGAGCCAACAAACTTTGATTAAGCTTGGCTTCGCTTAACTTTGCATAATACCCCTCAATGTAGCCCTCTTGCTCTAAGCGCTTAACACGGTCAAGACATGGACTCGGACTCAAATTCACCTGTTTTGCCAGGTTAACGTTCGATATTCTGCCATTTTTTTGCAGAGCGTCTAAAATTGCTAAATCGATACGATCTAACATGCGTAATCTATTCGGGTTAGTCATAACAGAATTTTATGCGGCTAAGTTAACGGTATGCCCTGTAAATTATCGTAAATCGAAAAATATAACCAGCATATTCTGCTGGATTTTAATTAGAATGCACGGATTATATCAATGGTAAGAAATACTTTTAGTTTATTTCTAGACTCCACATACCAGAGGGTTACATATGCTATTTAATGGCGATTTGACAACTGAATGTCCAATTAGACAAAAGATCCGCGACTTTTACCGTATAGATGAAAATGCGGTTATCGATCACATTTTGCCTTTGGCTGAAGTAGGCGTTAAAGCCCGTAGCCGAGCGTGGGAACGTGCTCGTCAAATGGTTTTAAATATCCGTCGCGACCAAGATGGTCAAAGCGGTGTCGATGCACTGTTAAACGAATTCTCACTATCGAGTGAAGAAGGCGTTGTTTTAATGTGTTTAGCAGAAGCATTACTACGTGTTCCAGATAAGGCAACGCAAGACTCGCTTATCCGTGACAAGCTTGCCAAGGGTGATTGGAGTTCGCATTTAGGTAGCAGTGACTCTTTATTCGTAAACGCCTCATCTTGGGGTCTGTTAGTAACGGGTAAAATGGTTAACTACAGCGACAAATCTAAAGAGCAACAATTTGGTGTGCTTAAGAAAACCATTGGTCGTTTAGGTGAACCGGTTATTCGTAAATCTGTGAACTTCGCGATGAAGATCATGGGTAAGCAGTTCGTAATGGGTCGTACCATTGACGAAGCAATTGAACGTGCTGCTGATAAAGAACAAAAAGGCTACGTATACTCATACGATATGCTAGGTGAAGGCGCGCGCACCATGAAAGATGCTGAGCGTTATTTCCAAAGCTACATGACAGCCATTCATGCAATTGGTAAAGCTGCAAATGGTCGCGGTCCAATAAAGAGCCCGGGTATTTCAGTGAAAATTTCTGCGATTCATCCACGTTACGAGTTCACGCATCGTGAACGTGTTATGGCTGAAATCGTACCAAAACTAAAAGAACTTGCACTTGCAGCTAAAAGCTACGATATCGGCTTTACGGTTGATGCTGAAGAAGCTGACCGTTTAGATATTTCTTTAGATATTATCGAAGCGGTATTCAGTGATGAAGAACTGGGTAACTGGCAAGGTTTCGGTTTAGCAGTTCAAGCCTACCAAAAACGCGCTATTTTCGTTGTTGAGTGGGTTGCAGACCTTGCACGCCGTGTTGGCCGCAAATTAATGGTTCGTCTTGTAAAAGGCGCATACTGGGATACCGAAATCAAAACCACACAACAAGATGGTTTAGATCACTACCCTGTATTTACCCGTAAAGCGACTACCGACGTATCATACAAAGCCTGTGCGATTAAACTGCTTGAAGCACGCGATGTTCTGTATCCGCAATTTGCAACACACAATGCTTATACAGCAGCGACGATTTTAGAAGTTGCAAAAGGCGATCACGAAGGCTTCGAATTCCAACGTTTACACGGTATGGGTGAATCACTGTTCGACCAAATCGTTGAACAAGAAAAAATTCAGTGTCGTGTATACGCACCCGTAGGTCAGCATGAAGACTTACTTGCATACTTAGTACGTCGTTTATTAGAAAACGGCGCTAACTCATCGTTTGTTAACGCGATTGTTGATACCACTCAACCAGTTGAAGCACTGTTACCAGACCCAGTTGAAACACTGCAAGGGTTGCGTAATAAGTACAACACGCAAATCAAGATGCCTATCGATTTATACGGTGACGAGCGAGCGAACTCAAAAGGCATGGATTTAACTGACATCAATGCCATTACACCATTTAAAGAAAACCTAGACACCTGGTTTGCAGAAAATCGCATTGAGTTAAATGATGTACCAGAAGGTTCAATTGCAGTTAAAAACCCTGCGAACCACAAAGAAATCATTGGTCATGTGAAACTACAATCATCTGATGAGATGACTGCGCTTCTTGAAAATGCTGAAAAAGCGTTTGAATCATGGTCACAAACACCGGTTAAAGAACGTGCTAACTTACTTCGCCGCATCGCTGATATTTTAGAGCGTCACCACGATGAACTCGTCGCTCTTTGTATTAAAGAAGCGGGTAAAGTGGCGCAAGATGGCATTGATGAAGTGCGTGAAGCCGTTGATTTCTGCCGTTATTACGCTGCTCGTGCTGAAGAGTTATCTGAAGATGAGCGTTTTGAAGCGCGTGGCGTGATCTTATGTATCAGCCCATGGAACTTCCCGCTTGCTATCTTCTTAGGCCAAGTTGCTGCTGCTATCGTAACGGGTAACACGGTGATTGCAAAACCAGCTGAGCAAACAAGTTTAATTGCGCTTCGTACAATTGACCTTATGTTATCTGTTGGCTTACCTGAGCATGTTGTACAACCTGTTATTGCACGTGGTAGCGAAGTAGGTAAGACAATTGTACCTGATGAGCGTATTCAAGCTGTGATGTTCACAGGTTCAACTGAAACAGGCACAATCATCTCGCAAACACTGGCTGCACGTAACGACATTCAAGTGCCGTTAATTGCAGAAACAGGTGGTCAAAACTGTATGATCGTTGACTCAACAGCGCTTCCTGAGCAAGTTGTTGATGATGTGATCAGCTCTGGCTTCCAAAGTGCGGGTCAACGTTGTTCTGCATTACGTGTTTTATTCTTACAAGAAGATATTGCTGATGGCATCATTGAGATGATCAAAGGCGCATTAAAAGAGCTTCATGTTGGCGACCCTTCATTACTTTCGACTGACATTGGTCCTGTAATTGACGAAAAAGCACTGAAAAACTTAAACGAACACGTTGAATACTTAAAAGGTAATGCAACACTTCATTACGAGTGTGCAATTCCTGATAACAACGAAAATGGCGCTTATTTCTTCGCACCGCGTTTATATGAAATTAAAGACCTTTCAGTACTTAAACGCGAAGTATTTGGTCCATGTGTGCACATTATTCGTTTCAAAGGCTCAGAGCTTGATAATGTGATTGATCAAATCAATGGCACTGGCTTCGGTCTAACAATGGGTATTCACTCACGTATTGAAGAGCGTTGTGAATACTTAGCAAAAATGTCTCGTGCAGGTAATGTGTACGTAAACCGTAACATGATTGGTGCAATTGTTGGTGTGCAACCATTTGGTGGTCGTGGCCTTTCAGGTACTGGCCCTAAAGCAGGTGGTCCTAACTACTTACAACGTCTTGTGAAAGAAAAAGCGTCACCTGATAACGTACAAATGACGAACCTATCACCTGATGAGCTAGACACTCATCATTATTCAGGTGCGGCTGAGCAAGTTGCTAAGCTAATGGAAAACTCATTACGCGATGAAAAAATCTGGCGTGCAACACCGTTAAACGACCGCGTTTCTGCGGTACGTCAGTTGTTAGCAAAAGTCGCTACTGTCGAAATTATCGACGAGCTTGCTGATGACTTAGCATTAACATTAGCCGATGCACGTGCGCAGCTTAACCGCCTTGAAAAGCACATGCGTAAACACACTGTATTACCTGGACCAACAGGTGAATCTAATACGCTTCACCTTGAGCCTCGTGGTTGTGTTGTGTGTTATGCCGATAAGAGTACTTCATTTAACTTCTGGGCGATTTCAATTATCACAGCACTTGCTGCGGGTAACACAGTCATCACCGTTGCATCTGAACTGTTCTACGAAGAAGCGGTTGCTTTCAAAGACAAGTTTATTTCAACAGGTATCGCCGAAGGTGTATTCCAAGTTGCTAAGCCTAACCAGTTACAAGCTATCTTGGCACACCCTCACCTTGCCGGTGCGGTTGTAGCAGCTCGCTCATCACGTTTAGGCTATTTCAGCCAACAGTTAGCACAACGTAAAGGGGCGATTCTGCCAGTGATTAGCTCTGAGTACTACGATACGTTAATCAAGCGCTTACTGACTGAAAAAACAATCAGTATCGATACAACAGCGTCAGGTGGTAATACATCACTGATGACGCTTGTTGAAGATGATGAGTAAACAGCGCATAAAAGTTAACTAACTTTGCTGTTATAAAATCTAAAAGCCCCTGTACCTAACAGGGGCTTTTTTATACCCAGATAAAATAGCCTAACATTAAGAAAAACAACCACTTTATAGACGAAAAGCTGCACCAATTTCAAAATTATCACCTTTATTATTATTTACTAGAAGACAAATTATCTGCTAGGTTAAAGGTAATGTATTTAACTTGAAGTAAAGGCCTTGAAAACTCTCCCTATTGATCAACTTAAGCCCGGTATGTTTGTACAAAGCGTTACAAAACAGACAGGCAAAATCCGCATTAAAAACCAAGGATGGGTGAAGACTCAGGGAGGTATCGATAAACTAGCTAAAGCGGGTATCTTAGAAGTCGTTATCGACCCCGATAAAACGCTCACAATGAGCAGTGACAATAAAGTGGAAGAGCAGCAAAACACTTCGCCGCCAGAGCCGCAAACCGTCGCCCATAACCCTTGGCATACATCGCATAGCGTGTCTGCAGAAATGGCCAAAGCGAATAGTTTATACAACGAAGCAAAATCACTCCAAAGCAAAGCATTTAATGATATTCGTACTGGTAATAAAATTGATATTGCGCCATTTCAAGAATTGGCCAGTGGCTTTATGGACTCCGTTTTCCGTAATCAAGATGCCCTTGCCTGCATTACCAGAATGCGCGAAAAAGACGCCTATTTACTCGAACACTCAATTAACGTTTCAATTCTTATTAGCATTTTTGCCAAACACTTAGGCATCGATAAAAGCATCATTCAAGAAATAGCGACAGGTGCCCTACTGCATGATATTGGCAAAATAAAAATACCTGATGAAATACTCAATAAGCCAGGCAAGTTAACAGACGAAGAATATCAAATCATTCAAGACCATGCCCGTTTCAGCAAAGAAATATTAGAACAATCAGGCCTCAGTGGCATCGCAGTTGAAATTGCGGGTTTCCATCATGAGCGATTAGATGGCAGCGGCTACCCATTCGGTAAGCATGGTGATGAATTAAGCCTGTACGTTCGTATGGCGTCGATTGTTGATGTATATGACGCACTCACCGCAGAGCGAGTCTATAAAGCCGGTATGGAGCCAATTAAAGCATTTAAAATTCTAAAAGATGGCTGCCCAGATAGTTTTGATGGCGACCTTGTGACGAAATTTATTCAATGTATCGGTATTCACCCTGTCGGCACCTTGGTGAAACTTGAAAGCCAAAAGCTTGCCGTGGTTACACGAAGTAACCCAAGCAGCCCATTAAAACCCGTGGTAAAAGTGTTTTATAACGCCAAGCATGCACACTATACCGAAGTGCAAGATATTGATTTAGCAAATAACCGTTGTCACGATAGCTTAGAAGCAGCAGTCAGACCCAATGACTTTAATGTCGATCTGATCCGCTTCTTCAAAAACTCAATTTTGCCATAACCACTATTTTTAAATATAAGACTGGCTACTCTGGCCAGTCTTGCAGTGCTTTTAACGTAAACTCGTAACCGTCGTAACTAAATAAACTTTGCTCAGGTGTGATTTCTATCACATTGAGTACGCCAATATTATCGCCTTCATACAATTCACGACCATTTATCTTTATCCAACGTTTAGAGGCTTCAGAGGCATAAATGTGCGCCTGATACTTAATTGTTGGGATCAAGCTTTGCAGCGAGTCAGGCAGCAGTTCGACAGGCTCTGCGTATGATGAGTTTTTAGTACTGCGCGTTATATCAGCCACATGCTTATTATCGACATCTTGCACTGCTCTCTCGAAGGCACTTTTTAAGTTATTAGGCACGTCGTTAAATTCGTCATCAACCACGGTTTGGTTGACTTGCGATGGGCTTTGATCATTTAGCGGCTTACCCAGCACCTTGTATTTGCTCATGTCAATGTCTCGACTGCTCATTTGCTGCGGTGTCATTTGTTGCATTTGCATTGGCTGCGAAAATTGTGGTTGCTGAGGCTGATAAATTGGCTGATTTTGATACACAGGCTGTTGATAAACAGGTTGCCCTTGATAACCTTGATTAGCATAAACAGGCACGGTATTAACGGGTACTTGCACCCATTGATATTGCTGCCCTTGCACAGGAACTTGCTGCATCATTTGCTGCTGAGGTGCGACTGTAACAGGCACTTGGCCCATATTATTCGCAGTATTGTTAACAGGCGGATTGGCCTGTGTATTGGCAGCTTGCGGAACGGCTTTTGCGGGTGCCTCCTCTGTTACAGGTACATTATTTGTATCTGTTGTCGCTAAAGTCTCTGTCGCTTGTGAAGAATTTTGTGTCTCTTCAGCACTGTTACTAGTAACTTGCTTTTGCGCAAAAGGTTCATTTTTTTGCAGCCATTTACCAATAGAAAAGCCTGCCATCAGCGTTAAAATAACCGCTAGTAATAACCCAAACGAAAAAGCAAGACGGCGATAACGGGTTAATTCTTGTTGTTGTTTAAGCTGCAGAGCAGCGTGGTCATGATCAATCGCTGTTTGCTCGTGTTGACCAGATTGTTTAATTGCATCTAAAAGTAATGACATAAATGATCACTCGTTATATTAGGTAAGATAAACCAATACCCATACCCAATACGGCTAAAAATGAAACAGGATAAAGCCAAACATAACTTGGCTCTTTGTTCGCAGTTGACGAAATAGGCGCACTGCTTGGCGGTAAAGCTTCAACTGCTGAGCGCATGACAAGCTCACTATCAATGCTCAGCTTTTGCTGTGAAAAAGCCCCGACTAAGCAGCGCTCACACAATAAATTAATAAGCCTTGGCACCCCTTCTGTTACTTGGTAAATCGCTTTTAAGGCATCAGCAGAAAAGAGCGCTTGTTCAGTGCCTGCTTTGAGTAAACGGTGTTTAACATAAGCAAACACTTGGCCTTCGCTAAGCGGTAATAAGTGGTAACGCGCCGTTATACGTTGAGCAAGTTGTCTAAGTTCGGTGCGTTTTAATAGCTCTTGTAGCTCAGGCTGCCCAACTAACACTATTTGTAGTAACTTTTTATGGTCTGTTTCTATATTCGTCAATAAGCGTAATTGCTCAAGCACATCGGGAGCCAGCAATTGTGCTTCATCGATAATTAAGATGGTATGACCGCCTGCTAAATTATTCGCCTCAAGATGCTTTTTAATCACATCTGTTAAGGTTTTTAATGTGGCATTTTCGCTGTCATAGTCAATCTTAAGTTCGTCGCAAATACTGGCTAGCAATTCAAGTTGAGACAATGCCGGGTTGTGAATTTGTGCGACTTGCGTGTTTTCAGGTAACTGCTCTTGCAGACTTCTGGTTAATGTTGTTTTACCTGTTCCCACTTCGCCGGTTAAAAGTACAAAACCGCCGGCTTCACCTAGTCCATAAGTAAGGTGCGCTAAGGCCTCTTTATGACGCTCACTAAGAAATAAATATTCAGGATTAGGGGCAATCGAAAAAGGTTTTTCTGACAAGCCAAAATAGCTTAAATACACCGTGATGTTCCTTGCGTTTAAAATCACGGCCTATAATGGCAAAAAACTACGCGACTTAAAACCTTGTTCGTACGTTATACTAAAATTACTTTAAGATAAAAAACACGGCCCCGAATAAAGCGCCTGTTTTTTGGAGTTTGGGTATCGCTGGCAAATAACGTAAAATACCGAAAAGGTAAAAATAATAGGTGTACTATGCAGGTTTATTTGGTCGGTGGCGCTGTAAGAGACGCACTGTTAGGTCGTGAAGTAAAAGAACGCGACTACGTTGTCGTAGGTGCAACTCCCGAGCAACTAATTAAACAAGGCTACCAACAAGTCGGCAAAGACTTTCCTGTTTTTTTGCACCCAAAAACAAAAGAAGAATATGCACTTGCCCGAACTGAGCGGAAACAAGGCCAAGGTTATACGGGATTTATCTGCGATTTCACGCCCGATGTCACTTTAGAACAAGACTTAATCCGCCGAGACCTAACTGTTAATGCGATAGCGCAAGCCGAAGATGGCACATTAGTTGACCCTTTTGGTGGGCAAAGCGATATCGAGAACCGTTTATTACGCCATGTTTCAGATGCGTTTTCTGAAGATCCGTTACGTATTTTACGAGTCGCCCGATTTGCTGCTCGTTATCATTACTTAGGCTTTTCTATTGCGCCAGAAACAGAACGTTTGCTTATTGCGATGGTAAAAGCAGGCGAGCTTGAAACACTCACAGCGGAACGAGTTTGGTTAGAATGCGAAAAATCTCTTAGTGATGGCGCATTTGCAGAGTTTTTAAATACTCTCTTTAAAATTGGAGGCTTACATGTGATCAGCCCCACGTTAGAATCGCAGTGGAGTGATGCATTGTATCAAACGATGCAAGCGCGCTTTGATTATGCCAACAAGCACTCTATTACAGACACAGCATTACTTTTTAGCCAAGTGACACTCTCGCTAACAGAATCTGATATTCACACAATCGCACAGCAGATCCGTCTACCAAATGAAGTGCGTGATGTTGCTCTTAACACTGTTGCTCATCGTTCAATATTGTCTGACAAGCAGCCGGATTGTGACGCACTGCTAGGCTGTTTTAACCGACTTGATTTATGGCGTCGTCCTGAGCGTTTAAACGCCGTACTCAAGGCGTTAGAAATAAGTGAACAAAAGCCAGTGGCATGTATAACACAACTACACCAAGTGACTGAACAGGCAAGCGCTGTCGATCCACAGCAATTTATCGCCCAAGGAATTAAAGGGGCCGACATAAAAACCGCGCTTGAAAACGCGCGGCTATCTATCATTAAAAATTATTTTTCATAACGTACGAGTCGCAGAAATACATCGGATTCTTTAGCGTGAAGACTGTTTATGCCTTTATCAAACTGATAAACCCAAGCAAGGTCTGTTCGCTCTTTTCCTGATGTACTGCTCCAGTAATTTTGCAGCTTAGTAGCAAGAAAGACACTTTCGTTAATACTCGGCTGCACGCATCGATGCTCTAAAATGCTGGCTAACTCTTTTACATTAGGCACATGCCAATCAGAAAAACCGGCAAGACGCGTATTCTTTGCACCGCGTAATGCTTCACCCCAGGTTAGCTGCTGGCTGGTGCCTTCACATGTTGCCGTTGCACTATTGTAAGTTTGTCCAAAGCTACAACGTTGCCACATTAAGCCTGTTTCTACATCACTTACCGTGCCATTTTCGTTAATGACAAAGCGGCTGTCTGGGGTCGTTTGCGTTACCGCATCGTAGCAAACCTGCGCCATAGCAAATGTAGGCTGTGTTGCCAGTAAGGCAACCGATGCATAGAAAGATAGTTTACGCATATTATTCTCCCGGTGTTCTTACTAAACGGACAAAGGCGGTTTTCCCTTTCGGATAGGCCAAGTCGTTTGCGCTACTCATATCAATAATATATGCCTGCGACAAACTGGTACCATCCACAGCGGTTTGTGATGTCCAATACGGCATAAACGGGTTGCCATCATCGCTTAGCTGAATATTGCTTGGCTGATTTGGAAAAAACTCACTGTTGAGTAAGCTTACTTCACCTTGTTTAGCGTAATCCAGTATTCCCAGAAGTTCGGTATAGGTAGGAACACGCCAATTAGTGCCGCCGCAAAAATCAATCGCATTCACTTCATTCACATACGTTTGTAAACCACACGCGGTGTTACTTGGGCATGTTGAGTTTGCTGCACCTTGAACACTGCCCGTTTGTACCCCGTTATTACTATTTAAATACCACGTATAATGATTTGTTGCTGCACGGTTAGTGGTTGCCGGTGGCAGTGTGGCACTTGCCGCTTTTACTTCCCAAATTAAGCCTGTCACGTTATCGCGTACACAACTAAAGTTTGCTGCGTCGTCTGGCAGCTCATCCGCAAATTCATTTAATTTTGTAAAATCAAATGCCAAGTCACCTTGGCCTACTTTATCAAGTTGATTAGCAACACTGTCACGCCCTAAATCTGCATCTTGAGCTGGGAAGTTATCACTTTTGCAGTTAATTTTTTGCGTGTTGTTATAGCAGTCGCTCATGCCCGTATCATTTATAAGGCCGAGGGGTTTAGGGCTGATACCAATCACTACCGTATCTGTATCACTGCGCGATTTACTGTCGGTGACGGTAACCTCAAAACTAAGTTCTGTGTCGGTATCAACATCAGGGGCAATGAATGTGGTGATACATTGATTTTGATTTGCAAGGGTGACTATTTCACCCGTTAGTTGTTCCCAATAGCACTGCTTGGTTGCAGTCACAATTTCACTGTTACTTGCATCAAGCGTAACGGTATCAAACTCTATAACTTGCTGATCTTCCCCAGCGTTAGCAATGATTACTTCAAGGGTTTTATTAAGCGTAAATGACTGTTCAGAGCTTGCAGAGCCCCCTTCATCATCGGTCACTGTTAGTCGCCATGTCATTGACGTGTTTGATTCTAGCAGCGGGTGAGTAAAGCTAATCGTTTGATTATTAAAGCTATCAACGGTTAAATCTGGGCCCGAAAGCTGAGTCCATAAGTAACTGTCTATCGAACCATTTTCATCAATATCGACAGACTCTTCACCACTGAGCACAATAGTATCATTGTATTTTGAGGGCAGTTCTTGCGGTGCAGTTTGCGTGATCACGGCAACAGGCAGCTGGTTATTAGAGGTAATGAATATGCTTACTTCATCACTGACTAACTGACCATCACCCGTTTGATAATTAACTTTAAGTACGAGCTCTGAGTCTCGCTTAATATCAGGGGCAGTGAGAGTTTGCTCAGCACCTTCTGCTGGGAACCCCTCTACAACAGGGCCACTTACTCGTTGCCACGTAAATGTTCCATCAGCAGGCGAGCCCTTAGCCAATAATGTAAACTCGCTTTTTTCAATAATTTGCTGATCAGCTCCAGCATTAACTGTCGCAGCGATTGGTGTTGTGTCACTCGACCCACCGCCCCCACAGGCTGTGAGTGTCGTTAATGCAACAACTACAAGAGGCACTAATCTCATGTTTACCACCTTAAAATGCAACGTTGGCTTTATAACCAACTGCCAAATAAGAAGATAACTAGCAAGTAAAGTGCCAAGAACACCCTAAATTATAAGTAACTTTCTTGATGAATACGCACAAACAATTTAGTGCCAATTTTACTGTAATCTATCTTATATTCTCGGCCATCAAGGGCTTGAATGAACAATAGACGTTTTTCTTCTGCAAAAACATCAGGGCTGGTGATGTAAACCATTTCGAGGTAACGCTCTTTTGCTTCACGACGGTTTTTTGGCAGATCTTCTTTAAACGGTTCAAGACCATTTTGTGTCACTTTTATACGTGGGTGGTTTTCGCCATTCACAATTACTAAGTCGAGTTTTTTATCTTTATGAATAATTGTGTTTCGACCACTTTTAATAAAAGAACGTTCTTGACTCATAGCCTTTTCCTACTTACTGCCACCTAATTACTTACATCTTTCTGTAAACGAGTATTGATAAATTCACTAGGGTTTAATTTCCAACGATTCAAATCTGCACTGAATTGCCAAATATCAGTATCAAGTGCATTGGCAGGCAACAATAAATCGTACCCTGTCAATTGCCTCAAATGCTGCGTACGATTAGCAAACATGGCAATCAATCCTTTGTAAAGCTGACCACTAGGGGCAGTGTAGTCCGTCTCTTCAACTAACCATTCTGATGGGCAATTGCCATTTTTGCAATGTTTTTGAACAACTTGCATAAATATATGACGTTGTTCTATTAATAATCGCCCTGCAATTCGTGGGTGAATCTGAGTTAAAAATTCATCTATGTTATTGAGTTTAATACCAACTGCGTTTAACTCAAGGTATTCTAAGCCTTGTTCCACTTTCGGGACACCACTGTGGTGAAAGTTTTCTCGTTTTAATTGCCAATGCCCAACTTTATGATGATATATAAGCAACTGATTAGTATAGGTAAAGCTATAATAAGGCTCTTGTGTTTTTAAAAAGCCGACAAATATAGCAGCAAGGCAGCTACTGACTAAAAAAATTTCCACTATACTAATCTCACCGGGACGTAGCAGGTTAAACAGCATAATGAATACAAGCCCAATGCCTCCGACCAATAAAAACTCAATACCATGTCGCGAAGCCTGTGCCCGTACCTTTAAAATCGCGTTTTTGTTATCCATACACTGAAAAGTAAAAAATAAACATTACAATTGTGACCAAAACAATCTTTCTAAGCGTTAAACAATACGGACACTTGGTTTGTTTACTCATACTTACACCTCTCTTCTCATAACAATTAAGGAACAAATGCGCTGAACTTTTAACTTTTACGCCAAATGCACAAATATATGAGATACCTGACATACGGGGCACGTACTAATTTTGTACACTACACTCAACTAATTTTCTGGTAACACGATGATGTATTCGACACAATCTGGTAAAGCGCTTTTTCCTTTTATTATTACCCTTTTGCTAGGGTTATGTATTTATTTATATTTACCTTCAAGCCAAGGCGAGCAAAGCAACTTTGGAGACCGTTCAACCCAGGTTGTCGCACATACCGTCACGGCTGAAGAAAATGCCGTTTTAATCGAAGCGATAGGCAGCGCGCGCGCGAATCAAGCGATCTTCATTCGCAGTGCACAAAACGACTATGTGACTGATATATTTTTCAATGATGGCGATTTAGTAAGTAAAGGTCAAAAACTAGTTCAGTTACAAGCACAACAAGAAGAATTAGCAGTAAAAGAATTAAGTATCAATTTACGTGAAGAAAAACGCCAACTAGACCGCTTAACCGAACTATCACGTTCGCAAGCAACCGCTAAATCGTTACTTGAAGAGCAATTGTCTCGTGTAGATGCCACCGAAGCTCAGCTTGAAAGCGCCAAAACTAAACTAGCAGAAATGACCATTAAAGCGCCTTTTTCAGGCTTATTAGGTAAGCGTGAAATCTCGATAGGTACTTATGTTAATAGCACCAGCAATATTACCACTCTCGATGATATCAGTATTATAAAAGTGGACTTTAAAGTTCCTGAAAAATACCTTGCGCAACTGCAGCTAGGCATGAAAGTCATGACTCAAAATGATGCTTACCCAGGAAAAACCTTTAACGGCAAAGTCACGCACATCAGCTCACGCATTGACTCGGTTACTCGCAGTGTTGAAGTGACGGCCAGTTTTACCAATTCAAGCGGTTTATTACGCCCTGGTATGCTGTTAAACACCGCATTACAACTGAGTTCAAACCAAGCACTCATGGTGCCTGAAAAAGCGGTAATCCCTCAGCAAGATAAACACTATGTATTCAAAATTGAAGACGGGGTTGCCAATAAAGTTGAAGTACATGTAGCGGGACGTCATAACGGGTGGGTTGCCATCGATAAGGGTCTAACAGATGGTCAACAAGTCGTGACTGAAGGCATTATCAAAATTCGCACTGGCAGCAAAGTTAGTATCAAGGGCTAAACCATGAAAATTACAGATACTAGCGTTAAACGTCCGGTCTTTGCGATCGTAATAAACTTACTGTTACTTACCTTTGGTCTCGTCGCTTTTTCGATGCTTCCACTGCGTGAATACCCAGATATTGAAACCCCGATTGTGAGTGTAAGCACATCGTATACTGGGGCCAGTGCAGAAATTATTGAAACCAAAATAACCCAAGTGCTCGAAAATCGTATTTCGGGTATTGAAGGGATTAAAAGCATTAATTCGTCAAGCCGTAATGGCCGCTCAAACATCACCATTGAGTTTAATATCAGTCGCGATATCGATGCCGCATCAAACGATGTGCGTGAGCGTGTAGCACGTGCGCTTGATAGCCTACCAGAACAAGTACGCCCACCTGAGGTGTCAAAATCGAACAGCGATGAAAGTCCAATCGCTTGGTTTGTCCTTAATAGTTCGACAATGGATTCGTTGCAACTTTCTGACTACGCACAGCGTTTTATTGTTGACCGTTTAGCCGTAGTTGATGGTGTGTCGAATGTACGTGTCGGTGGTGAGCGTAAGTACGCCATGAAAATTTGGCTAAACCGCAAGGCCATGGCGGCGCGCGGGATCACCAGCAGCGATATCGAGAATACCTTACGCACAGAAAACGTTGAACTGCCCGCTGGTGAGATTGAATCGATTGACCGTGATTTTACTGTGCGTACAGCACGCAGCTATAAGGATCAACGCGACTTTAGAAACTTGGTTATTAAACGGGGCGACGACGGCTACTTAGTGCGCCTAGGTGAAGTGGCCGATGTGCATTTAGAAGCCGCTGACGACGAAAGTTTATTCCGTGGTAATGGCCGTAACATGATTGGTTTAGGCATTGTAAAACAAGCAAAAGCGAATACCCTTACGGTGGTAGACAATGCCCGCGCCGAACTTGAGAAAATAAAACGTAACCTACCTGAAGGCACCACGATTCAAGACAGCTACGACTCGTCAGTGTTCATCAAAGAATCGATTAACGAAGTGTACCGCACACTCGCTATTTCAATGGCCTTGGTTGTCTTAGTTATCTACTTATTCTTGGGGAGTATTCGCGCGACTTTAGTGCCCGCAGTTACTGTTCCTGTGGCACTCGTTGGTAGCTTTATGTTCTTGCTTGCCATGGGATACTCAATCAACTTGCTTACCCTACTCGCTTTAGTGTTAGCTATTGGTTTAGTGGTCGACGATGCCATTGTAATGCTTGAAAACATTCACCGCCGTATAGAGCTTGGTGAGCCACCTTTACTTGCTGCCTTTCGTGGGGCACGTGAAGTAGGCTTTGCCATTATTGCCACCACGCTGGTGCTTATTTCAGTGTTTGTGCCACTGGTCTTTATGGATGGCCGTATTGGCGCATTGTTCACAGAATTTGCCATGGCAGTGAGTGCGGCTGTGTTTTTCTCAAGTATTACCGCGCTAACCTTGTCACCAGCGTTGTGCTCAAAGGTACTTAAAGCCTCTGAAAAAGAAAGTAAATTTAGCCAATGGATGGATAAAACATTTGCCAAAATTGAACAGGCGTATCGTAATTCACTAGCATCAAACATGAGTCGAAAATGGAGCTTGTTGCTCACCATGATCATGACAGGCGTTGCCAGCTTCATGCTATTTCAGCAAATTCCTTCGGAACTGACGCCAAAAGAAGACCGCGGTACTTTCTTTATCATGATGAGCGGCCCTGAAGGGGCAAGTTACGAAAATAACGCCGCTAATATGGCTAAAATCGAAGAGCGTTTAATGCCATATTCAGAGTCTGGTGAGTTGAGCCGTGTGCTCATTCGTGTACCTGGCTGGGGCGGCCAAGGGGGTGTTGCAATCGTTGGTATGGCCGATTGGGATAAACGAAAACGCTCAACATGGGAAGTGATCGATGAAATTAGTGGAAAAATGCAAGAAGTGACTGACATTCGTGCCTTTGCTATTATGCGCAGTGGTATTGGTGGCGGTGGCTCATCACGCCCAATTGAATTCGTATTACAAGGTAACGATTACGACCAATTAGCCGATTGGCGTGACCGCATTATTAAGCGTGCTGAGAAAAACCCAGGCCTTGTGCGCATTGACCACGACTATAAAGAGACATTCCCACAGTTTTTAATCAATATCGATAAAAACAAAGCCGCTGATTTAGGCGTGTCTGTATCCGATGTAGGCCGCACTCTTGAAACCATGCTAGGTCAACGTCGAGTGACAACCTTTATCGACCGTGGTGAAGAGTACGACGTAATTCTAAAAGGGACCAAAGAAGACTTTGCTAACCCGACGGATATCTCAAATATCTACTTAAAATCACGTAGTGGTGAACTCGTGCCGCTAGATAGCCTCATTACGCTAAAAGAAGAAGCGACTGCATCACGTTTAAATCGCTACAACCGTATGCGTGCGATTACTCTTAGCGCCAACTTAGCTGATGGCTACACCTTAGAAGAAGCACTGAACTTTTTAAATCAGGTTGCCGCTGAAGAGAACGACATTGATGGCGCCATTGATTACAAAGGTGAGTCTCAGCTGTTTTACGAAGGTGCATCAGCGATGACCTATGTGTTCATCCTTGCGCTGACAGTGACGTTCTTAGTACTTGCAGCCCAGTTTGAAAGTTTTATTCACCCACTGGTGATCATGCTAACCGTGCCACTCGGTCTAGTTGGGGCCTTATTTGGTTTATGGTACACAGACTTAACGCTAAATATTTACAGCCAGATTGGTATTGTGATGCTAATAGGTTTAAGTGCTAAAAATGGTATCTTGATTGTTGAATTTGCAAACCAGCTACGAGATAAAGGCGTTGAGTTTAACGAAGCCATTACACAAGCCGCTACGCAGCGTTTACGTCCCATCATTATGACCTCATTAACAACCGTAATGAGCTCTGTACCGCTAGTACTCGCAAGTGGTCCGGGTGCAGAAAGCCGTATGGTAATTGGTGTTGTGGTATTCACCGGCGTAATTGTGGCAACCTTACTCACCTTGTTTGTTGTGCCCGCTGCGTATACTGCCTTTGCGCGTAATACACAGTCACCAGAGTACTTACAAAGTAAACTGGAACAACAAGCGAAAGACAAACCGTTAGAAGAAATTTAGACGCTCTGTAGCTTTTAACAAAACGCCGTCTTTACGGCGTTTTGTTTTTTCAGCTATAGTCAGCAAAACAGTGAGGGAGTAAAACATGAATAACAACATACAAATAGCCACATTGGGTGGTGGCTGCTTTTGGTGTATTGATGCCGCATTCAGACGCGTCAAAGGCGTATTAAATGTAAGCTCTGGTTATGCTGGCGGCGAGATTGAAAACCCCAGTTATCAGCAGATTTGTACGGGGTTAACCGGACACGCCGAGGTCGTACAACTGGACTTTGATAGCAGCATTATTAGCTACAATACCTTACTTGAAATGTTTTTTACGCTGCACGATGCGACACAATTAAACCGCCAAGGTAATGATGTTGGCACACAATACCGCAGTGTCATTTATTATCATGATGAACAGCAAAAAGATGAAGCAGAGGCGATGATAGCAGCCTTACAAAAACAAATTCGTGAGCCGATTGTCACCGAGCTGAGCCCGCTTACACACTTTTACCCAGCAGAGCAATACCATCAAGATTACTATAACGAAAACCCGAACCAAGGTTATTGCAGTATTCTTATTGCCCCTAAACTTGAAAAGTTCGCTCGTTATTACGCCGATCAATTAAAATGAAAAAAGCCCGCTAAGTAGGTAGCGAGCTTTTAGACGCAGAACTAATAATTTCCTTTATTATTAGAACTGATAACGGGCACCTACAAATAAGCGACGCTCTGGCGTATTGTAGTAATAAACGTCGTTGATGAAATCACCATCGAGATCTTTCCCATACGCATCAACGGCGTTATATTCTCTATCGAATAGATTTTCTACGCGAAGTGACACGGTCAGGTTATCGGTTGCTTGGTAATGGCCCACAAGGTTCCATAACGTGTATGAAGGTAAGTGTGTCAGTTTGCCATCTCGATCACCGCGATATTGCATATCAATACCAGCATCAAAGTCGCCCCATGCTTTATGTAATGACCAATTCACGCTGTGTTTAGATACATAGGTCAATGCATTACCTGTTTCAGTATCCTCTGCTGATAGGTAGGTAAAATTGAAGCTGTGATCAAAACCTAGCACTTGGTTTTTAAAGCTAAATTCAACCCCTTCGTGGCGAGCTTGATTGATATTCGTTGGTTGCCAAGCGCCGGATGCATTTGGTGCCCAGGCAATTTTGTTATCTATTTCACTGCGGAAAATAGCGATATCTAGGCTGATATCATTCACATTAAGTGATAAACCTAACTCTTGGTTATCTGATGTTTCAGGATTGAGTTCTGGGTTACCAGAGCCGGGATAATACAGATCATTAAAGGTTGGTGACTTAAAGCCGGTGCTTTGGCTTAAGCGGAATGTCGCGATATCATTTAGATGATAACCGACCGCTGCCGTATAGGTTGTTTCGTCACCAAATTGTTGGTCATCATCTTGTCGTACAGTCAGATTTGCCAGCACGTGCTCATCATCGTAGTAAGCCCCAACAAACGCAGCGAATACCTCACGACTGTCTTTTAGATAAGTGCCAGAATTAGTATTTACTTCATCTTTATACCAGTTTAAACCACCGCTAATTGTTAAACTTTGATTTAAAAAATATTGGCCGTTGTAATCGATTTGCTCACGTTCTGTCTCAAACTTATCAACCACCGTTGCACCGGTGTAGTCGATACGCGAGTCATCTGAACTGTCGCTAGAGATTGCAATATCAATCGCATGGGCGTGTTTTTCGAATGCTTTTTTCCAACCTAATGAAGCTTGGTAGTTTTCGAACTCACCTTTTTCTACTGTACTATCAGCAGGACTAAAAGAGCTATCGTATTGCGCTTCACCTTCTGAGTACTGACCCTGTAATAAAAGCTCCCCTAGTCGCTCATTTTGATAGCCTAGGTTAAAACCAAGGTTTTTATTTTCATAGCCATCTTCATCAGGTGCTACACCTTGCAATACATCAAAGCCGTCTGTTTTTTCGTAACCTGCATTAACAGAAATATCGACATCTGCAATCTGACCACCAGTAGCCACTTGGTACTCTTGGTAAGAATCTGAACCAAAGGTGACATCCAAAGTGGTATTTTGTGCTTTACGAGTAATAATATTGATCACACCCGCTAACGCATCTGAGCCATACACAGCAGCACGAGAACCCTTAATGACCTCAACGCGTTCAATACTGTTTAACGGAATATTGCTAATACTTTTATAGCCCAGCGTTGCCGAACCTGTGCGTACACCATCAATTAAAATAAGCGTATGACGTGAGCTGGCACCCCGAAGTGAAACACCTGAACTTTGCCCAAAACCACCATTAGCATTAATTTGGAAACCGGCTTGTGTTGCCAGTAAACTAGGTAAGTCGCGAACATAGCTTGCATCGATATCAGCACGGTCAATGACTGTAACGCTCGCTAAGACTTCATTAATAGATTGTTCGAATTTATTGGCAGTCACTGTGATGTGCTCGATTGATTGCTCATCCGCAGACACAGAAAAAGACAACGCAGCAGCAACCGCTACGCCTAACGTAGATTTATTTAGCATGATATCCCCTAGCCTGTGCCCACCGCACACGCAAATAGTAAGTTAATTCAAGGCCGGTCTCCGGACTCTGCATATACTGAGCATACGCATTACCGTTGCGGGGGCAGTGTTGGCATTGTTTTCTCCTTGAAAACGCACCAGCTTCCCGATTATCTTGCTGTTATTTCAGCCTTTGAAATAGCATGTATCTAAGCAGATACAGCAAGCACCTTGAAAATAGGCTGCTATTGTGATGATTTTAGGAATAAATGTCAATGGACGTCTAAACTTCTAAACAAAGCTAGATAGAAAGTAAAATAAAAAAGCCAAACACGTTTATGTTTGGCTTTAGATTAGTCACAACTTCACCGCTCTTCTAGTAGAGCTGTGCGTTCGTAGTCAGACAGTGCTTTCGCAATAAAATTAATTAATCGCGGAAGTTTTTGAATTGGAATGGTTGACCTAAATCAGCAGTACGAACAACCTGCATTGCTTCTTGTAAATCATCACGCTTTTTACCCGTTACACGTAACTCTTCACCTTGAATAGCGGCTTGTACTTTAATTTTTGAGTCTTTAATCAACTTGACGATTTTCTTTGCAACGTCTTTTTCAATACCTTGCTTAAGTGCCACATCACGCATGACGTATTTACCGCTGCGCGACTCATCTCTAAGCTCTAAACTAGACACGTCTAAACCGCGCTTTGAAATTTTCGCAGCAAGAATATCGAATAATTGCATAACTTGCTGTGGTGCTTCGGCTTTTAGCTTAATGACTTTGTCGTTTAATTCGATTGATGCATCAACACCACGAAAGTCAAAACGTGTTTCTAATTCACGCTTAGCATTATCCACTGCATTCTGCGCTTCGTTCATTTCTACTTCAGAAACAATATCAAATGAAGGCATGGGGTTCTCCTAACAAGATTTTTAAAATAAATATGCCTAGGATTATAACGTCAATTTTATAAATCTTTACATTTTTCTGCACACCGTTCAGGTGCGATACGAAAATTGTTTGATATACTGCCCATTCATTTTTTAGGCAGTTTAAAGGTTTATTGTGACTAGGCGCATATACCAAATTATATTTTTAGTCAGCATTATTGGCTTCACTATTCTTTTCGCCAAAGAAATTAAAGGCGTAAGTAACCTATTCCCACATGTTGATAAAGTCGCGCATTTTGGCATTTTCTTCGTACTGGCTATGGTGATGGATAAAGCGTTTAAATTACCCCTTATAGTGCAAATATTATTGCTTGCAGGGTACGGTGCTGCCATTGAGTTTATGCAAGATATGCTGCCTTATCGTCAAGCTTCAGTTGCCGATTTTGTTGCCGATTTTATAGGTGCTTCGAGCTACTTTATTATTAAACTTGGTTTTCATTTAGGTAATAAACAGCGCAATGGCTAATATTTTAATTGTAGGTGATGGTGCTATTGGCTTGTTATTCAGTCATTTTTTATCAGCTCAACATACTGTTACCTTATTAACGCGCAAGCCCACTTTGACCACCCGTTTTTATCAACCTTCAAATGGTAAATCACAACCTATTAACGCACGCCTAATTAATCATAAAGAACTTAACCAGTTTGCCCCATTCGAGTGGGTGTTATTTACGGTGAAAGCCTTTCAGGTTGAAGCTGCATTTAAGCAACTTCAACCTTATCTAGCTGAGCACTGCCAAGTTATCTTGTCTCATAATGGCATGGGCAATGTGGATGAACTTAACGCCGCGCTTTCGGCCCATCAAGGTCTATCATTTTTAACCACTCAGCAGGCGGGGTTCAAAGCAACTCAATACAGCGTGAATCATACTGGTGACGGTGCCAGTCTTTTAGGTACGTGTAATGATGCTGCGCGCAAAGTGCTAAAGCAGATCGAGCAGCACTTTAGCAGCTTACCTAATTTTAGTGTTACCGATGATATTCATACCCTTCGTTGGCAAAAACTGTTGGTGAATATCGCTATTAATCCGTTAAGCGCTATTCATAATGTAAAAAACGGTCAACTTCGTACGCCGCACTTTAGCTCACGAATTATTAATTTACTCAGTGAGGCGTGCTTAGTTGCTAACAAACAAGGTATTTCACTCTCATTAAGTGACGCGCTAAACAATGCCTACAGTGTAATGAGTGCAACCGCCGCAAACTTTTCGTCGATGCAACAAGATATTAGCCATAATAGAGCGTCTGAGATTGACGCTATTTGTGGGTATGTATGTGAGCAAGGCGCTAAGCTTGGAGTGAAAACCCCCTACAATCAAGCCATGCTTAGTATGATAAAAGCCAAATCAGCAGGGCTTTAACAACACCCCTCTTCTATTATGGCGGCTGGAAGGTGTGCCAATTAACAGCAAATTGAAAAGTCAGCGTCTTTCGTTAGGCATTAAAAAAGCGCGAAATTCGCGCTTTTCTATACCCGTTTACTTATGGGCGATACACTTTTACGTTGCTAAAGCCTTCTTCGTGTAAAATAAGCGCTTGTAGCTGGCTCATTACCCCTTTAGCACAATATAAGTAGTATTCTTTATCTTTTGGTAAATCACCAAACTTAGTCGCTAAGCGGAAAAATGGTAAATGAATTACTTCGATACCTTCAAGCTCTAGCGGGTTAGCGTCTTCTTCTTCTGGTGAACGAATATCAACAACCACTGCGTCTTTTGGAAGATCAGAGACTGACTCTGCTTCTTTCACTTCTTGTTTTGCTTCGGTATCAATGTCGCGGACATCCATAACACGTGCATTTTCAACCACCGTATTAAGTACATCAAAATCAAATTTAGCTTCTTCAGCTAAGATGGTTTTAATTTTTGCTTTAACTGTTGGTTTTTTAGATATTACACCACAGTATTCAGGCATACTCTCTGCCATTTCTGCTGTGCCAATTTTACGTGCAATATTAATAATATCTTGCTTGTCGTGTTGAATAAGTGGGCGAATGATCAGCGTTTCGGTGACACGGTCAATCACACTTAAATTTGCCAGCGTCTGACTCGAAACTTGGCCAATACTCTCACCGGTAACAAGTGCTTGTACACCTAGTTTTTCAGCCACTTGGCTGCCAGCACGCATCATCATACGTTTAAGGACAACGCCCATTTGGCTGTTTTCAATGTTTTCGAGTATTTCCGCTACGACGGGTTCAAAATCAACAGTGACAAATTTCACTTTATGGGTTGAGCTAAACTGTTTCCAAATGTAGTAACTTGCTTGCTTCACGCCAATTTCATGCGCTGCGCCGCCTAAGTTAAAGAACAAAAAGTGAGTACGAGCCCCTTTTCTGATCATTTGATAACTAGCAACACCTGAGTCAAAACCACCTGACATCAGTGATAGCACATCTTCTTGCGTTGGTAATGGGAAACCAGCCATACCAAAATGAGTCTCTGTAACAATGTAGGCTTTTTCGTCACGCACTTCTAAACGTACTGTTACCTCTGGGTGAGATAACTTAACGCGCGCGCCCTCTACATGTTGATTTAACCCACCCCCTACATAGCGTTCAACATCACTTGATGTAAAGTCGTGCTTACCAGAGCGCTTACAACGAACACAAAATGTTTTGCCTTCAATGGTGTGGCCGATTAATTCTTTGGCTTTTTGGTAGATGTCATCAAGCGATTCGAAATCAGTCTCGGTTACTTCTATAAACTGTACGATCCCAGGTATACGCTTTAAGCCATCGATGATATCGAGACGGACTTGTTCTGACTCCAAGAGACTTACAACTGAAATATTATCCCAGTTGTTTCTTACTTGCACTTTTTCGTCAACACGACGTAAAACGATCTTAATGTTATTTTCTAATAACTTGGTAAAACGCTTACGTACAGATTTACTCTTGATAGCGATTTCTGGGTGTAATTTGACGATAAATTTAAGCATAGTTCACTCTTAGACTGTGGAATTCACACGCCTTGAGACATACCAACCTCAAGGGCGCGCGATTATAACAAAAATTATAGCGTCTAGGAAATAAACTGCTTCAGACGGATTATTGTGCCGTTGGTTCAGCGTTAGCTAAAGCTAAGTACTTCGCGCGTAATTGGTTAACTTGCGCTAGGCTATGCTCAGTACAGTGGGCTTTTAATAGTAATAACACCTTTAAAATACCGTGGTAAATATCTTGTCTTGCCAATTCACCACTTAAGCGACGCGCTTTGATATAAGGTGTCCAGAAACTCACTGTCATTTTTAACATATGAGCAAGCTCTGTTACATCATCATCTTCAATGGTGATAATATCACCCGCTCTCAACGCTAATAAAACCTCTTTGACTTGTTCAAGTAATGCCGCCTGAAATTCGATGTAATCTTTTTTAAGGGCTTCGTCTCGCGACAAAATGTCACCCAAGTTGTCATAAAAAAACTGGTATCGCCACATCAATTCAAACAAGGAGTCTAAATACCCTGCTAAGTTTTCGAGTGCATCATCATCGGGGGTTAACGGCTTGAAGTGAGTGTGCAAGTGCTCACTATATAAAGCAAATATATGACGGATGATATCTTCTTTATTTTTAAAGTGATAATACAAATTACCCGGACTAATACCCATATGTGCAGCTATATGATTGGTTGTTATAGCACGCTCACCATGGAGGTTAAATAACTCAATGCTGGTGTGTATAATTTTATCCTTAGTGCTCATATGCTGATTACTCTGTTTTTTATGATTATTAAGTACTGAAAGCCAAGCAGTATAAACAAATGCGCGGCAATAAAATACTACCTTGAAAAAATCTAACCTCAATCGGTTTACCGTTCCTTTTTAGGGACAAAAACTAGTAAGATACGCGTATTTTCTAAGCTGCATACAGACTCAAACACTGTTAATATAACAAGCAAATTTATAGATAGCTGATAGTTATGAACGTTACTGCAATATATCCGGGCACATTCGACCCGCTAACAAATGGCCACACAGACCTAATTCATCGCGCTGCAAAAATGTTCGATCACGTTATTGTTGCAATTGCGCACAACCCAAGTAAGCAACCTTGCTTTACACTTGATGAGCGTGTTGAACTGGCTAATAAAATATTAGCGCACCTTGATAATGTCAGTGTTATCGGGTTTTCTGGTTTACTGGCTGATTTAGCGCGCGAGCATAAAGCAGAAGTTCTTATTCGCGGTATTCGTGCGGTGTCAGACTTTGACTATGAATTTCAATTAGCAAACATGAACCGCCGCCTAAACCCTGATTTAGAGAGCGTGTTTTTAACGCCTGCCGAAAAAAATTCTTTTATCTCTTCAACCTTAGTGAAAGAAGTAGCACGTCATCATGGCGATGTAAGTGAATTTGTTGACCCAATAGTTGGTAAAGCATTACAGGAAAAAATACACGGATGAAATTAAAGAAGCTCATTAGCTTAAGTGCATTACTAATGATCTCTGCGCCAAGTATTGCTGGGCCATGGATAGAAAGCGATGACCCACTGCTACGCGCATCAATCGAAATGCTATTTAATCAAGGCGTTATTAAGCAACCAATTAATAGCTACCCGCTTATGTGGCAAGGAATTGCACGAGACTTAGCGTCTGTAAATACCAGCCAACTTAACGCGCAAAGCTTGTTTGCTTATCAGCATGTAAAACATGCGTTAGATAATGCGAAGCAAAAAACCAGCTCGAGTGTGCGCTTAAATTACAATAGCGAGCCTGAAACACACCAAAGCTTTGGTAAACGCCACCAGCAAAAAAGCGGTATAAATAGTTACGGCTCAATCACAGGTCAGCGTGTCAGTGCAAAAGTCAGTGTTAATTACGCCGATGAGGCACTCGATACACAGCATGTTAATTACCAAGACAGCTATTTAGCTGTGCTTGTCGGTAACTGGTCTATTAGTGCTGAACAAGTCAGTCACTGGTGGGGGCCTAGTAACGAAAATGCGCTGTTACTCTCTAATAATGCCGCGCCCATGAAAGGACTGCGTTTTAGTCGAGCTAATAGCCAGTATGTTGGCCCACATTGGTTATCGTTTGTGGGGAATTGGCAGTTAACGGGGATATATGCCAAGCAAAAACCGTATCTAAACAACAGTGAACAAGGTGATTATTGGGCCCTCAGATTTGCCAGTACACCACTTATGGGACTAGAAGTTGCCTTTAATACTGCCGGCTCTGACTATTTAACATCAACCGAGCGTGATGTCATTGCATTAGAAAATAACGAATCGACTCACCGTTTAACAAGTTTTGATATTAAGTACTCAACAAGTGCGTTATCGCACCCTGTGGCATTCTACGCAGAGGTAATGGGTCAAAACAAAAGTGGTTTAGCACCCAGCGATCCGTTCTACACGTTAGGCGTTGAAAGTTATTTTGGTACATCGGATAGTTTATTAAAAACGTATTTAGAGTACTCAAATACAGAACAAACATGTGAACTACATAGCGAGTGTGTCTACGGCTCAGGAAGCTATACTCAACGCCAGCGACTTGTAGGAAGCTCAATACCACAACAAAGTAAATCGGCTATCCTTGGAGCCTATTACCATACTTTAGATGGCTATGGTGGACATGCAAAGCTACGATGGATTGATAGTGAACGCCTTGATAACGAAACCATTACCAGCGTAAGCCAATTGCAACTTGAACTTGGCTACCAACAAGCACTCTTCAATGGTCTTTGGAAAGTAACAGGGCTGGTCTCAAAAGGTGAGATGGGCAACGACTCAAACACGAATACAGCACTTAGAACAAGCTGGGAATACCGTTTCTAGAGCGGGTGAGGTCAGGCTAATTTGGTTTGACCTCGCATGCTTCTATAAAGCTTTACTAACCCTAAAAAATCCTTATTACAAAACAGCGCTATAAGCATCATCATGTCCATGAGATTCACTGTAATAGTGTAAAAATCCCAAAACCACCACTCACCCGTATAAGTGTAGTTAATATCATAGTACATCCCTAAAAACAGCGATGTATTTACTAAAAGCCCCGTGTAAATATACAGCTTTGCAGGCACTTCAAGAAAGGTTTTTTGGTGGGCGACTAACCAGATAACGGCCAACATCAATAAATCAGAGCCAGCCCAAATGACGTATGCAAAACTCGAATCTAACATATTGTAGCCAAACGCTATATTAAGTAATGGGTCACTAGCCATGTAAGAGATAAACATAGCCAGCGCCATCCACATCACTGTTTTATCACCATTTGGCGATGAAGACTTCTTCACCATGTTATATAAAAAAGGCCATTAAAAATCCCCACATGATGAAAGTAGCGAGATAAAGACCAAAGTTTTCTTGCAAGAGTTTAAGCACTGGGCAGTCTTCTAGTCGCTTTAGAACGAAAACGTTTCGCTACTGCTGCAAACTTAAAAAAATCCTTGTTAGTAAGTAATGCGACTATCATCATAAGATCAATAATATTTACGCCGAACGAATAGATACTCCAAAGAATCCAAGGAGTACGATTTTCAACAAGTACGATATCTACAAAAATAGAAAGCATCAAAAGAGAGTTTAAAAACAAGCCTACAACGACATAATAAATGGCATAGAAAGAGTCGGCTCGCCCACAGTAAATCCAAATAAATATGGTCGCGATGGTTATAACATCAAAGTAAAACCAGTTCAGATAGATATTGCTTGATAAATTTAATACTCCACTCAAGAAGTATGAAAGCATCATTATCAAGGACAAAACGACAAGACGTTTATCTGGTTTGTTAATGTGGGTTACTAAATTGAAAAGGAATGCCATTAAAAATCCCCATTCAATGAAGGCTCCTATCAGGCTTCCTACTACATCACTGATATACATAGCTTAACTTTTTAAGCTAACTTATGAGTTTTGAGAGAATTATGTATAAATGTTTTAAACTTATTCAATCCAAGAAAGTCACGATCAACAATCAAAGCAACAATCATAGATAAATCAACTATATTTACACCAAAAGAATAAATATCCCAAAAGAACCAAGGTTGAGTATTTCCGTAAATAAATAGGTCCAGATACATTAGCAAGAATAACGTTGTGTTAATACTTAAGCCAATTATGAGGTAAAGAAATGAAGGGGTAGTTTTTTTAAAAACGAAATAAGATGAAACCAAGAATACTATGGTCACAACATCATATAATGCCCAATCGAGGTAAGTAGCTGGGACTGGTGATAACCAAGTAAATAAAAAATCCCCTGCCATATAAGAGGTTGCCATTATGAATGAACTGAGCAACAAGGTCGTTTTTCTCTTCACTCCTAATGTATACACAAATACATTAAAAAAGAACGCCATTAACATGCCCCATACAACAAAGGCCGACAATGAAAAAACACCAAAAAGCTCAGTTAGAAACATCCATTACCCGTCATTTATTCTTCTTTCTTCTTATTTGGAAAAACAGCGCCGCCACCGCGTTGAAGATCAATACCACTTGATAGAGACAGCGCTTCGTTTGATAAAGTTACTGTATCAGATTGCAGGGTTTTATTACTAGTAGTTTGTTCCAAAGCGGGCTTTGTTTGTTGCATTTGGCTGTAAGCTTGCATTTGAAGTTGGCTATTGTTCGTAACTTGCATCAGTTAAATCCTTTAAATTATTAGTTGTTTACAATAAGCTTACAACAGGTTGTAAGCTGAGTTAAGCGTTCTCATTCTTTTGACGCTTTTTGCAGTAAAATAACTGCTGTCTCTAACTTTGCAATTAGTGATCCAACTTTTTAGAAACAACGATCATTTTGATCAATTTCCGCTGACCTTTGTAAATTTTAGGCATAAAAAAACGCACAGGGGTAACCGTGCGTTTTTCCTATCCAGGGAGTTAAGCCTCGTTTTTACACGGGATCACCGCATTATCACAAGACTTCAAAATGAATTTCGTTCTTTTAACGTGAGCGACACACATTATTTTCATCGTGTATAAGACAAACAGCCTCATCACACTTTTTGCACAACGAGTAATACATTATGGCGTTGAGTTAATAGACATCGTGCCAAATTTTTGGCTATTGTTTATAAACCATCAGCACCACACTGTAAAATGTCTGTGTACGCTGTCACTTTGGTGCGGCAAGAATTCAGCCATCCATAGCTTTGAGCCGAAATAACAGAACCGTTAATTCGGCATCAGCTTAATGTGCATTACACATCTTTATTAGCAGACTTCTTGGCATTATCGATGGCGCTCGTTACTTGTTCTAACGAGGTACCCCCTAAAGCCTGTCGCGCTTTAATACATGCATCTATTTCTAATACAGGATATACATCTGATTCGAAAATGCTATGCACAGATTTGAATTGCTCTAAACTTAAATCTTCTAAGTTATTCCCTTCGGTAATAGCCATTTGCACTAAGGTGCCTACGATGTGGTGGCCTTCTCTGAAGGGGATGCCTTTAGCCACTAAATAGTCAGCCAATTCGGTGGCGTTAGAGTGCCCCCCTTTTGCTGCGGCTAGGGTCTTTTCAGCATTAACTTTAATCCCTTTAATGCATGCTTGTGCCATATGAATACACGCAAGCCACGTTGGCATCGCATCAAACAAGCCTTCTTTGTCTTCTTGCATATCTTTATTATATGCAAGTGGTAAGGCCTTTAAGGTCATCATCATGGCACTAAAAGCACCAAAAACTCGCCCTGTCTTACCCCGAATTAGCTCAAGTGCATCTGGGTTTTTCTTTTGTGGCATCAATGATGAACCCGACGTCACACCATCCGACAATTCAACAAACCCTGCTTCACCAGAATTATAGAAAATAAGATCTTCAGCCATACGAGATAAATGAATCATTGAGATAGAGGCACAGCTTAATAGCTCCACCACAAAGTCGCGATCAGACACTGCATCAAGACTATTGCGCGTTGCAGCGGTAAAACCTAGCCCCTCGGCAAGCGTTTGCCTGTCAATTGGGTACGCCGTACCTGCCAGTGCACCACTGCCTAATG
Organism: Pseudoalteromonas sp. bablab_jr011; assembly: GCF_016464045.1. Classification (NCBI taxonomy): domain Bacteria; kingdom Pseudomonadati; phylum Pseudomonadota; class Gammaproteobacteria; order Alteromonadales; family Pseudoalteromonadaceae; genus Pseudoalteromonas; species Pseudoalteromonas sp. bablab_jr011. Next base: position 106,859 of record NZ_JACDWU010000304.1, read on the forward strand.
GACAAAAGTTCATACGCTTTTTCGCATCTGTTAAACGACTTTCATCACGTTCAAGCATTTCCACATACGCCATGCACCAATGACTAAAGAGCACGGGCTGAGCGCGTTGCAAATGTGTATAACCCGGTAAAATAGTACCCAGCTCACGTTCTGCTAAAGCAATAAATTCGGCCTTTAAATCAGCAATAGCGTCAAGAATATGATCCGCTGTGTCGCGACACCATAAACGGAAATCTGTAGCAACTTGGTCGTTGCGGCTACGACCTGTGTGAAGTTTTTTTGCTAAGTCGCCAACTTTGTCAATTAATGCCGACTCAACATAAGAATGAATATCTTCATGCCCTGCCACAGCAACAGCCTGTGGATTAGCTTTAACCTCATCCAACAGAGTATTAAGTGCTGTGACAAGATCGTCGTACTCTTGTTGATTTAACACATCAACCTGTTTAAGCGCACCGGCCCACGCAACTGAGCCAATAATATCTTGCTCTGCAAGCTGATAATCAAAGGGAAGTGAATCGTTAAATTGCTTAAATGCTTCATCTGGACCCGTAGAAAAACGTCCGCCCCATAATGCCATTGAATTCTCTCCAAACGCTGATATTGCCCCGCTGAACGGGGCAAAATAAAATTATTTTTTCGTTAATGCAGAGATTCTGCTCGAAAGTGAGAATAAACGAATAAACCCTTCAGCATGTGATTGGTCGTATACATCATCTTCACCAAAGGTTGCAAAGTCTTCACTGTATAAGCTGTTAGGTGACTTCTTCTGTACTGCAGTTACTTGACCTTTATACAGTTTAAGAACAATTTCACCTGTTGCCAGCTTTGAGAGTGATTCAGCAGCTGCAAGAATTGAATCTTTAAGCGGCGTAAACCAACGGCCGTCATACACTAAGTGTGAGAACTCACCACCCAGCACTTCTTTCCACTTGCGGCTTGATTTATCTAACACGAGCTCATCAACAGCTTGCAGTGCAGCCATGATTACTGTGCCCCCAGGTGTTTCATAACAACCACGCGATTTCATACCGACTAAACGGTTTTCAACAATATCTACACGGCCTACACCATGTGGCGCTGCGATATCATTTAGCTTAACTAAACAATCGTATGGTTTTAATGTCTCACCATTAACCGCAACCACTTCACCTTCTACTACGTTTAATGTCACATATTCAGGCTCGTTTGGTGCTTGCTCTGGAGAGTTAGTCCAGGTCCACACTTGATCGCTCGGTTGGCACCATGGATCTTCAAGCTCGCCACCTTCGTGCGAAATGTGCCATGCGTTTGCATCACGGCTGTAAATTTTTGTAGCAGATGCTGAACAAGGGATATTACGCTCAGCCAAGTAATCTAGTAATGATTCACGGCTTGATAAATCCCATTCACGCCATGGCGCAATCACTTTAAGATCAGGCGCTAATGCTGCGAAACATGATTCAAAACGCACTTGGTCGTTACCTTTACCTGTGCAGCCATGCGACAGTGCATCAGCCCCCACTTTACGCGCAATCTCTACTTGTGCTTTTGCAATAATAGGGCGCGCCATCGACGTACCCAGTAAATAGGTACCTTCGTAGATAGAGCCTGTTTTTAATGTCGGATAAATATAATCACTGACCATTTCGTCTTTTAGGTCAACCACATAACACTCAGATGCACCTGAGGCGATTGCTTTGGCCTCAACGCCTTCAAGCTCTTCAGCACCTTGGCCTACATCAGCAACGAATGCGATAACTTCACAGCCGTAGTTCTCTTTTAACCACGGCACGATTGCCGATGTATCTAGACCACCAGAATAGGCTAATACGACTTTTTTGATTGAACTCATTGGTGTTCCTTAAACAAAATTTGGATTTAATAATGTGACAAGCAGTGCGTTTTGCGCATGCATACGATTTTCTGCTTGTTGAATAATTTTTGATGCAGGGCCATCCATTACCTCAGAGGTAATTTCAAATTCGCGATGAGCTGGCTGGCAATGCAACACTGTTTGCGCGCCCGTTTGATCAAGCAACGCTTGATTTAACTGGTACGGCATATATTTAGCCTTAACTTGCTCAAGTGGGGTTTTATCTCCCATAGATACCCACGTATCAGCATAGACTGCATTTGCGCCGACTGCCGCTTCAATTCTGTCACTGACCATCACAGATGCACCATTCATGGCTGCAATTTGCTCTGCTTGTTTGAGAATCTGTGAATCTGGAGAACTCCCCTTAGGGCAAACCGCCACAAAATCAGTCCCTAACGTTGCAGCAAGTAACATAAGTGAATGCGTCACGTTATTGCCTTCACCTAAATAAGCAAGCTTCAGTTTACTGACATCGCCGTGTACTTCTTGCAGCGTTAAGAAATCCGCTAATGCTTGGCATGGGTGGTATAAATCACACAGACTATTCACCACAGGCACTGACGAAAATTCAGCAAGCGTAGTTAATGTTTTATGTGCAAATACACGAGCCACAATACCGTCGGCCCAAGTAGAAATATTTAAAGCAAAATCTTTCACCGATTCACGTGCACCCATAGCCCCATTTTGTGAGTCTAAATACACAGCATGGCCACCTAATTTATTAATGCCTATATCGAATGATAAACGCGTGCGTAAGCTTGGTTTTTCGAATAATGTCACCACTGATTTGCCCGCTAACGCTTGGCTAAAATCAACAGGGTTTGCTTTAATTTTTTGCGCTAAGTCTAATAATTTAAGCGCGCCTTTTTGGTCTAATTCAAGACCCGATAAAAAGTGAGTTAACATGTAATACCTATGGTGTAATCTTTGTTCCAACGTGCTCGCCTTGCAATAAAGCGACTAAATTTTCTGGCTTTAACCAGCTTGAGATATACACACCACGTCGTAAATGTTGGGCAGCAAGAAGACTGGTCTTAACTTTGACCTCCATCCCGCCCTGAATAACTCCTTGAAGAATTAATGCATCTATTTGCTGCGTATTAAGTTGATGTAATGGTTGCTTATTTGCATCAAGTACCGCTTCTACATCAGTCATAAAAATAAGTTCTGCATCAAGCTCTTTCGCAATCGCTGCGGCCGCTTCATCTGCATTTACGTTGTACCAAAGTCCCTCTTCATCAAAACCAATAGAGCTGACTAATGGTAGACGGCCTTGTTCAATTAAGCTGGGTAAAATACTGTCGATACTGTCACAGCATTGCCCAACTTGCCCCAACGCTTTTAATTTTTGCTTAACCACAACACCGGCTTCATAAAGGCTCATACCCACAGGTTTATGACCCGAGGCAATGGCTTGACTCATTAGTTGTTTATTAGCACAGCCAGCTAACGCCCCAACGATGTATGGCATTTGTTCTTTTGGACTGATACGTAAACCTTGGTGCTTAGCACTGGCGAATCCCGCATCCATAAGCCATGCATCAACTAATGCACCCCCACCATGAACAATCACAAAGTTAGCTTGCTGTTGTGAGATTAAAACATCAAATAGGGCTTTTGCAGCATCGGCAGTATTTAATACCGCACCGCCAATTTTAATGACCCATGTTTTCATCATAACGCTCCTACTAATCCGGTATGATGAGGTATACCCATCGCTAAATTAATACATTGCAATGCTTGCCCAGCCGCCCCTTTTAACAGGTTATCAATGGCCGACATAACAATGAGCTGTTCGCCTTTTTGTTGCCACGCAATATCAACATACGGCTGTTTAGCAACGCCTTTAATACTGGGTATTTTGCTTCCAAGTAAACGAATCAACGGTTCATCGGCTAACACCTGATACGCTTCTGTTACTTGCTCTGGTGTTACACCGGGTTTTAATTGCACATAAATAGTTTCTAAAATTCCCCGCGGAAAATTCCCCAAATGCGGGGTAAATAACACAGGATGGCCTAAATGTTGTTCAATTTCAGGTGTGTGCCTGTGGTTAAATAACCCATAAGGCGCAAGTGATACTTCGCAAAAATGCGTATTAACACTCGCTTTTCTACCCGCCCCCGTGACGCCTGACACGGCATTAATAATAATTGTTTGCTCTGCTAATAAGCCGGCTTCTTTCAATGGTTTTAATGAGTTAAGTGCGGCTGTAGGATAACAGCCTGCAACCGCAACCAAATTTGCCTGACTGATTGCATCCGCATTCCACTCTGCTAGTCCATAGGCTGCTTGTGTTAAAAGCGTTGGATGCTGATGCGCAAAGCCATAGTAAGTGAGGTAATCCTCATTCCCAGCTAAACGAAAGCCGCCTGATAAATCGAATACTTTTTTACCCATTGCTAAAAATCGAGGAGCAAGGTCAACACTCACTTCATGATCTGTACATAAACACACGTAATCAGCATGCTGTTCGATGTCGGTATAAGCGGCTGCTGTTAATGGCTGTAATGGATGGTCTAAAAGCCCTAAATGCTCAGGATATAAGTCACTTAAACACTTATTTTTATCTAAGCTGCCCTCAGAGACATAACATGCCTTTAAAGTTAGTTGTGGGTGCTTGGCGACTAAACTCGCAAGCTCTGCGCCGCTATATCCACTTGCGCCAATAATCACTACATTCATTGCTTGGTTTTACCTATTTAACTTATCTATTTACACATTTAAAACTACTCGCTGTTTAGCGAATAAAAACACTATCTAAAGTAATGAAATAAGGTTATCGTCGTTTTGTGTTCATACGCTACTTTAAAGTATATTTATGCTCAAAAAGTGAATTGATATTCATAATAAATACTTTTATATTGTTATGCAATTAGATTGAATAATTATTTTTGGATTTTTTTATGTCGCTTCCCTCTTTTTTATCGATGTATCAACAATTGATTGCTGCGCCTTCAATTAGTGCAATTGAAGACTCTTTATGCATGAGCAATAAAGAGGTCATTACCTTACTTGCCAATTGGTGCGAAACCTTAGGCTTTAGCTGCGAAATTACAGAGCTTGAGCATGGCAAAGGTCGCTTTAATTTATTAGCGAGACGGGGTGAAGGTGAAGGGGGACTGATGTTAGCGGGCCACACCGATACCGTGCCATTTGATGACAGCCGCTGGAATTATGATCCGTTTAAATTAAGCGAGCATGACAACAAGTTATTCGGTTTAGGCAGCATTGATATGAAAGGTTTTTTTGCTTTTGTACTGCAGGCCATTAGTGAGCTTGATGCAAGCCAGCAAACAGAGCCTTTATTAATTTTAGCCACAGCCGATGAAGAAACGACAATGGCGGGTGCTCAGCAAATATGTCGCCACCCTAATTTAAAGCCCGCGCGCTGTATTATTGGCGAGCCAACAGACATGACACCGGTGTTTACTCATAAAGGCCACATGAGTTCAGCGATTCGCGTTGTGGGTCGTTCGGGTCACAGCTCAGACCCTGAGCGAGGCTTAAATGCCATCGAAGTCATGCATAAAATGATTACAAAACTGTTAATCATTAAAGACGAATTAAAGAATAAATATTCAGTTGAGCACTTTGTAATACCGTACCCAACATTAAACCTAGGTCATATTCATGGCGGCGATAACGCAAACCGTATTTGTGGCTGCTGTGAAATGCACATTGATATGCGCCCACTACCCGGTTTAAGCGTACAAGAGCTGCAAGCCATTTTGATTAATGCAGCCAATGAAATAAATACTGAGTATCCAAACGCTGTCAGCGTTATTGACTTACACGACCCAATACCTGCATTCAGCGGCAGCACAGATAGCGCTTTAGTAAAACTGGCAGAAAAGGTGTCAGGCCAACCTGCGGTTGCAGTTAACTACTGCACCGAAGCGCCGTTTATTCAACAATTAGGCTGTGAAACGATTGTTATGGGGCCAGGGTCAATCAACCAAGCACATCAGCCTGATGAGTTTTTAGCCATGGAAAAAATCAAACCATCGCAACAGATCATCAGTGAAATGATTAAGGCTAGCTGTTTTCAAAAGGCATAATACCATTTTGCAATAATTTTTAATCATTTTGAGGGATTAAACCAGTCGCTAACTGCGTTAAAAATTGCTGATTTACGACTGCATAGATGCAGAAGGTAGAGCAATGCAGGAGCAATGCAGGAGCAATTGCCGAGAATACCTAAATAACGAAATTTTTGCATTGTTATCAACGAGCTTTTATTGCCTCAACCTTGCTCATTGAAATACGCAAATTGGTATAAAAAAAGGAGCTTTCAAGCTCCTTTTTACTTATTTATATCACCTAATCCATGTACTTACTTAAATACTTTTTAAATACAGGATCTGTTTTAGACAGTTCTTTTTGCTCCGCAAGAATATCTTTTAATATAGCCTTTGACGTAAGCGGATTCGCTAACACAACTCTAAACACCACGGTAGGCTGGTAATCGTATTGCGCAGGGGTTAAACGTGTACGCGATACAAACGAACGCCCAGCTTCACGCTGACGTTTTTGCATACTGGCCGTAAAACGGTTCAGTGAAGCATAAATATCGAGTTTAGTTTCTTCGTCAGCATTTTTAAGTTTTTCTTGAATCTGTTTAGGGACATATCGATAGGTTAATAAACACAATTCAGGTTCTGAAATCAGCTCAAAGTCTTCGTCTTGCCTAATTAATTCAGCAAAGGTACGTGCTTTAACGATACTGCGGTCAATCAGCATCTCGTAACCTTTACGACCAATGACACGTAAGCATGCATGCACCAACATTGCCATGCCTGGGCGACTACCTTCAAGCGTATGACTCCCCAAATCTTTTGAGCCTTTACGTAAAATATACTCTGCATGATGCTCAATCGCATCGGTTGCTGCTGGGTCTTTAAATAACACTAAACCAGCGCCCATTGGCACATACATCTGTTTGTGGGCATCGATTGTAATTGAATCGGCTCGCTCAACACCACTCAATAAATGGCGATAGTTTTGCGATAATAAGGTTGCTCCTCCCCATGCTGCATCAACATGGAAATGACAGCCCAATTCTTCACTTAAATCAGCCATATCATTAAGGGGGTCAATACTGCCTGTTTCCGTAGTACCCGCAACACCTACCAGCGCCATTACCTTAATGCCTGCCGCTTCCAGTTCTTGCGCTTTTTCACGCATGGCTTGAATGTCTACTTTATTGTTCTTATCGGTTTTTATTGCAATGATATTGTCGCGACCAATTCCCAATAAATCGACTGTTTTACCAAGAGAGTAATGACCTCGTTCAGAAACCAGTACAGCAAGCCCTTTATAGCCATAATGCAACATACCCGCAATTAAGCCTTGAGCTGCAATTCCTTTGTAATCGCCATCCGCTCTTAATAAACGGTTTCGTGCAATCCACAGTGCGGTAATGTTGGCAACTGTCCCCCCTGAGCAAAATGCACCGAGTGACGTTTTTGCACTATGCATCCACTTACTGTAAAACGCATCATCTTGTCCATATACAAGGTGATGCATCATACCAAGCACTTGTCGTTCAAGTGGGGTGAACGCTTTTGAGGTTTCAATTTTTACTAAGTTTTGATTCAGACCTACCATCAACTTTGATAACGGCAGTACAAAGTGCGGTAAAGCAGAAGTCATGTGGCCAATAAAGCTAGGCGCGGCTGTATGAACTGAATGCGCAACAAGTTGCTCCATAATATCTTGAGCATAGTCAGATACAAATGTGGGCTCTTCTGGAATCATTGCCGATTGAAAGTCTTTCTCTATCTCATGAAGAGGCTTCTCAATCGCAGCAATATTCTCGTTTAAGAATCCTGCAAGGTTGCTTGAAATCTCTGATTCAATTTTACTCAGTGTCGAGTCTGGTGCTTCTGGCACCGTAAAAATACGAATCAAACTTTCTTTAGAGGCGACGGCACAACGCTTTTGATCCATCCTAATACCCATTATAAGCAGCTTAAAAATGAACCCAATGCAGGAACATTGAGGTTTACATTTTGCGGCACTGTTTCTATGAAATTGGCTAACTTTACTGGAATATCATGAAAATGTCTCGCTTAAAGCCAAAAAGCCATGCTTTCGGTGACAAAAAAATGATCGATGGGTGAATTTTGTCGTAATTTTCTGCTATCAGCTGCGTATTTTTTAAGTATAATCAAGTCATAACTGCAAAGGGAACACCTATGCCGAATGGAATGCAAAGAACACGCTGGCTTATTTATGGTTTTGCCGCATTTTTTATTAGCTTATTTGGCTATATTTATTACACCTATGAATCAACACGTAGTGAGATAATGGCGAATGTTGATGCCAAATTACTCAATGCGGCAATCAGTGTTAAGCATATTTTAGGGGATGATTATCATACCCGTGTGAATGCAGGCCAAACTATTTCACCTGAGCTGTATAAAGATAAGAGCAGGGCTTTATCTGACTACGCTAAGCAAATGCAGGTAGCGTATGTATATGCGATGGTGCTGCGCGATGATACGGTATTCTTTAGTGCCTCTAGCTATACTCAAAAAGATCACAACAGTGGACGCGTGACACACTTTTTAGATGCGTACCCTGAAGCCACCGACATCAATAAAGAAGCTTTTTTTTCGACAGAACCCGTTTTTGAAATATCACAAGATCACTGGGGCAACTTTAAAAGTATCTTTGTGACCTTTGTTGACAAAAACGGCCACACTTATATTACAGGTGCAGACATTGCTATTGATGATCTCAATGAGCAACTGCAACACAGCATAACAAAAGCAACCATTACAAGCGGCTTCTTTTTCTTTATTGTTGCTTTAATCGCGTGGCTTTATTTTTTACAGCTTAAACGCTCACTCCTGACTGATGCTCGCACCGGCTTTGCCAATCATATTGCGCTCGAGAATTACATAGAAAGAACAACCAGACACCGCATGGAACTTGCTGTTATCAGTATCAATGAGCTTGAGGATATTAGTAGTTTTTATGGCACCGATGTCAGCGATAGAGTGATGGCTAATCTACTCACATATTTTCAATCCCGCATACCAAGCGAGAGCGCAATCTTTCGTTTAGCGACGAATAAAATCGCATTATTGAATATTCGCAACGCTGAGCAACGTATTGACGATATTATCAATACCTTTAATCACGCAATTCCTGTGCTAAGCGAGCCATTTATTTATATTACTTTGCATGCTGGAATCGCCTCGTGTAACAAACTCATGCTCATAGAAAATGCACATATAGCCTTGCAACAAGCCAAGTTAAATAATCAACGTATTGTTCGCTATGAGAATGTATTTAAACAAGTTGAAGAGCAATTTAGACACAACGTCACTCTCGCTAAAGAAGTTAGAGAAGCGTTCGATAACAATCGAATCGTGCCCTACTTTCAGCCAATTTATAACACGGAACTTAAGCAAATAAGTCACTATGAAAGCTTAGCCAGAATGGCAACTGCACAAGGTCGGATTCATTGCCCTGATTACTTTATGGCTGTATTAAAACGCTCACGCATGGACGGGTTGTTAACACGCACCATGTTTTCACGATGTATTGAACAATTCAGAAAGACAAATGTGCGCTGGAGTATCAATATCACCGCGCAAGATATTCTCGATCCAAGTTTAAGTGAATTTCTAGAGCAGCAATTAAGGCGTTACCCAAAACCACACAATATTATTTTTGAGTTTCATGAAACTGAAGCCATTGCATACTTTAGCCAAGTGAAAGCCTTTATTAGTTTATTAAAGAATAAAGGGGCGCAAGTGATGATCAATGAATTTGGTGCGGGGTACTCAAACTTGTCTCACATTTTAAAGCTTGAAGTGGATGGCTTAAAGCTCGACAAAGACCTAGTAAGCCAAATACACAATAATGCCGATAGTTTTATGTTTATAGAGCATTTAGTGAAGTATGCTCAGCAATTAAACTTAGCGGTTATTGCTGAGCAAGTAGAAAGTGAGCAAATTGCCGATGCACTTTCACGTGCGGGTATCACACTCATGCAAGGTAATTATTTTGCTCCACCCACTCCCTACATTAACACGCAAATTTAAAGGTTTATGACCAAGCGGTGGCTCTGCTGTCCACTGGCCCAATACTTTCGCTCGAACGGCGTAATAGGCACATCGTGTTCATAGCGTTCAACTTGGCATGGATGTCCAGCCAACTCAAGGGCGCGAGCGAACTCTTTAACGTAGATATCCCAGTTACTTCTGAGCTCTAATCGGCCGCCAAGTTTAACAATAAATGGAAAAATTGCGGCCCCATGCCAGCGCCTTTGTAAGTGCTTAGCTTTTGGCCAAGGGTTTGGATAAAGCAGATAATGGTGAGTTGGCTGCCAATTTGCTGCAACCGCTAAACGCCAAAAATCATTTAAATCAGCTTGTACCAAAATATACTGGCCAGTGTCTGTTTGTTTATATTCAATATCGTGCTTATCTAAACGATGTGACGACTTGTCAATTCCAATAACAAGTGCCTCTGGGTGGCGCTTAGCAAGATTAGCGGTACTCTCTCCCACCCCACAGCATGAATCAAGAATAATTGGTCCATTGAATGCGTGAACTTTTTCATTCACTTGGTCAAATGCAGCTTGCGTGTGCGCTGCAATTGGTTTTTTAAACTCTGCACTTAAGTGCTTTAAAACAATCTCGTCTAGCTTGTCATGCAAGCCGGGTTGATTCGATACAATACTTCTCGAATTTGCATCTGTCATTAGTGTCTAAGCCCCACACCGCGTTTAATTAGCGTTAAAGCTAACGTAAATAACCCCACAATAAATAATCCTAGTACACCAAACGCGACCGATAAGTCGACATCCGACACACCTAAGAAGCCATACCTAAATGCATTAACCATATATATAATTGGGTTTACTTGCGATACCCCCTGCCAAAACTCAGGTAACAGGGTAATCGAGTAAAACACCCCACCTAAGTAGGTTAATGGCGTTAAAATGAACGTAGGTATAATGCTGATGTCATCAAAGCTATTTGCGTAAATTGCATTTATTAAGCCCCCCAGAGCAAATACGGCTGAGGTTAAAATCACAGTCGCCATAATCACGAAAATATTGTGAATTTGAATATCAACAAATAGCAAAGACACGCACGTAACAATTAAGCCAACCAACATGCCTCGTGTCATACCTCCACCCATGTAGCCTAGTACAATGATGTAATTAGGCACCGGTGCCACAAGTAGCTCTTCGATACTTTTTTGGAATTTAGTGGAATAAAAGCTCGACGCCACATTAGAGTAAGAGTTAGTAATCACCGACATCATGATGAGGCCAGGTACTATAAATTCCATGTAGGAAAAACCACCCATATCACCAATGCGTGAGCCAATTAGGTTACCAAAAATAACAAAATAAAGGCTCATCGTAATTGCTGGCGGTACCAGCGTTTGCACCCAAATACGTAAAAAACGAATACACTCTTTAATCCAAATACTCTTTAGCGCTACACCATATTTAAACATTATTCGCCTCGCCCTTGTTCTAATAAACCCACAAACAACTCTTCTAATCGATTGGCCTTATTACGCATACTGAGCACTGTATTGCCTTGCTCGGTTAACGCCGTAAACACCTGATTTAGCCCCTGCGATTTAGCCACCTCAACTTCTAAGGTATGATCATCGGTTAAAGTAAACTGATAACCATCAAGGCTGATAGGGTTAACTGGCTGTTTTAAGTCAAGCACGAAGGTTTCTTTATCAAGCTTGGCAAGTAACGCTTTAATTGTGGTGTTTTCGACAATCACACCACTATCAATAATAGCGATGTTCTTACACAACAATTCCGCTTCTTCTAAATAGTGCGTGGTAAGAATAATGGTAACGCCTTGTTTATTGATTTCACGCAAGAAATCCCACATAGAGCGACGCAGTTCAATATCAACCCCCGCCGTAGGCTCATCAAGAATAAGTAACTTTGGTTCGTGCATAAGCGCACGGGCAATCATTAAACGGCGCTTCATTCCCCCCGATAACGTGCGAGCTTGTTTATCTTTTTTCTCAAATAAACCAAGTTGTTTTAGGTATTTTTCAGCACGTTCATGAGCAAGCTTTCTTGGTACGCCATAGTAGCCAGCTTGATTAACTAATATTTGGTTAAGCGTTTCAAACTGGCTAAAGTTAAACTCTTGCGGTACTAAGCCGAGCTCTGATTTTGCAGCTTCGAGATCTGTATCGATATTATGACCAAAGACTTCAACACGGCCTGCGCTTTTATTCACAAGTGATGAAATCACGCCAATTGTGGTTGATTTACCCGCCCCATTGGGACCTAACAAAGCAAAAAAGTCGCCTTGTTTTACCTGTAAATCAATCCCTTTTACGGCTTCAACGCCATTTTTATAAACCTTTTTAAGGCCTTCAATATTTAATGCGATTGTCTGTTCGCTCACTGTTTGCCCTCTCCATAACCCCAACGTTTCGTTAGAGTATGTTCAATATGTAAATGATCTAAAATACGTGCCACCATAAAATCGACCAAGTCAGAAATGTGCTCAGGTTTATGATAAAACCCGGGTGCTGCAGGCATAATGGTGACACCCAATTTTGCTAACTTGAGCATGTTTTCTAGGTGTATTTCACTAAAAGGTGTTTCGCGTGGCACCAAAATAAGCTGACCACGTTCTTTAATAACCACATCAGCAGCACGTTCCAATAAGTTATCAGATGCGCCAACGGCAATGGCCGAGACTGAGCCTGCACTGCAAGGACACACCACCATTTTTTTAGGGGCTGCCGAGCCCGATGCTACGGGGCTAAACCAATTATCTTTACCAAATACTTTTAGCTGCTCTGGGGCTGCATTGAACAGCTTACTAAGCTGCTCTGTCGCTTTGTCTTCATTACCTGAAAGCTTAATATTTGATTCGGTATCAAGTACCACACGCGCAGCGCTTGAGATCAACACGTACACTTGAAACTGTTGTTCTAATAATACTTCTAACAACCTTAAACCGTAAGGCGCGCCCGACGCGCCACTAAACGCTAGGGTTATTTTATCTTTAAATTGCATACAGTTAACTCCGTATACTGGTTAGTTTTGTTCTAATACCGTGATCAAGCGCTGATGAATACCTTCAAAACCACCATTACTCATAATCAAAATATGGTGATGGGCAGCCGCACTGTTTGCAACCAACGTAATGATTTCCTCAGTACTCGTGCTGCAGTGCATACCCGCTTTGTCAGCATAGTCTTTTAATGACCAACTCAAATTTTCTGGCTCAAACAAATACACCTCATCGGCTGCACTAAGCGAGTCAATAAGCGTTTGCTGATGCACGCCCATTTTCATGGTGTTCGAACGGGGCTCTAGTATCGCAATAATTTTCTCATTGCCGACTTTAGCGCGCAGGCCTGCTAAAGTCGTTTTTATCGCGGTTGGGTGATGGGCAAAATCGTCATACACTTTAATGCCCTTTATATCAGCTTTGAGTTCCATGCGACGCTTAGGTGAAATAAACTCAGCTAAACCTGCAATGCTCACGGGCACAGCGATACCGACATGACGCGCAGCTGCAATCGCCATAATCGCATTTTTGACATTATGTTCGCCCATAGCTTGCCACGACACAACGCCCTGTACTTCTCCCGCTAACAACACTTCAAACTCGCTGCCATCCGCTTTAAGTAAGCGATAATCCCAATCACCTGACAGCGTTTCGCTATCACTCCAAAGGCCGCGCTCAATCACATCCTGCAGTGCTTCATCTTGGCTTGGCCAGATAACTTTGCCACTACAGGGTAATGTACGCATCAAGTGATGAAATTGTTTTTTAATCGCATTTAAATCTTCAAAAATATCAGCATGATCAAATTCAAGATTATTGAGGATTAAGGTCCGTGGTAAGTAATGCACAAACTTACTGCGTTTATCAAAAAAGGCGGTGTCATATTCATCGGCTTCAATGACAAAAAAAGGCGTCTCACCAACTCGTGCTGATACCCCAAAGTTTTGCACAATGCCACCAATCAAAAAGCCCGGTTTCATACCTGCATATTCTAGCAGCCATGCCAACATACTCGCGGTTGTCGTTTTACCATGCGTGCCTGCGACAGCAAGCACCCATGAGTTTTGCAATAAATTATGCTTAAGCCATTCTGGGCCTGAGGTGTAAGGTAAGCCTTTATCGAGCACATATTCCACACAGGGGTTACCACGGCTCATCGCATTGCCAATGACCACCATATCGGGCGAGGGGTCTAATTGTGTAATGTCATAACCTTGAGTTAGCGTAATGCCAAGCTCTTCCAGCTGCGTACTCATTGGGGGGTAAACATTTTGATCAGAGCCTGTCACTGTGTGACCCAACGATTTAGCGATTGCGGCAATCCCGCCCATAAAGGTGCCACAAATTCCAAGAATATGAATATGCATCTACTGTCCTGAACAAAATGAATTACGAAAAAATAAAGCGTTATAATGCCAAATATAACCTTTACTTACCATGATTAGACGGCAATAGACTTTTGCCGAATAGCAAACATAAAAAAACACCTCAAGACCGAGGTGTTTTTTAAAGTGAGTAAAACGGTTTTTTACAGCATTAAAAATGCAAATAAACCGACACCAAGTAACAAGCGATAGATAACAAATGGCATCATGCCCATGCGCTCAATTACTTTTAAGAAAAAGAAAATACAGGCATAAGCCGAAACAAACGATAGACCTGCACCGAGTAAAATAGCTTGCCAATCAATCGCTTCACCTGCAGTTGCAAGTTGATATATATAATATGAACCTGCCGCAGCAATGACCGGAATCGACATTAAAAACGAAAAACGTGCTGCGCTTTGCTTATTTAAACCCAGCAATAAACCCACGGTTATCGTTATGCCAGAGCGCGACGTGCCAGGAAAGACCATTGCCAGCACTTGCGAAAAACCCAACAGTAACGCACTAAAAAAATTTACTTGGTAGATATTTTTTACTTGTTTTGCTTTTACATCGGCATACCAAAGTAACAAGCCGAAAACGATAGTTGAAGTGGCAATCACCCACGCATTTCGTGAATAGCTCTCTACAAAGTCTTTAAATAAGTACCCAATTAATAACGCAGGAATCGTGGCAACAATGATCCACCAGCCCAAACGGCTGTCATCTGTTGCGCCTTGTGAGCCAAACGACTTAAACCAAGCCCCCAAAATATCAACCACTTCTTTACGGAAATACAGTATCACCGCACCAAGCGTACCTACGTGTACTGCAACATCAAATGCTAAACCTTGATCATGCCAGCCTAAAACTTGCGAAGGTAAAATTAAATGCGCTGAGCTCGAAATAGGTAAAAACTCAGTCAATCCTTGAATTAAGGCTAAAACAATTATCTCAATAATACTCATGGGTTAGTAAACTCCACCTTCCATAGTTTTTGTTGTGGGTTGTTATAATATTTCCATAGCTCAGCCAGTGTTTGCTTAGCTACAGGGTGAAAAAAATCAGGGGCAATTTCTGCTAGCGGTTTTAAAACAAACGCATTTTTTGTTATTTCATCACGCGGTAATTGCGCTGGCGAATCGCAAATAATGTCATCATAAAACAATAAATCAAGGTCTAATGTTCTAGGACTAAACTTTTTATCTTCACGAGTACGACCGTTATCTAACTCTATTTGCTTCAGTAATTTACACAACTCAGGCAATGGCATGTCAGTATTCGCACCAAGCACTGAGTTATAAAAATTATTACCCGCAAATCCCACCGCTTCACTTTCATATACCGATGAATGAACACTATCAGGGAAATACGGCTTTAACGTCTTTAATGCTTGGCGAATATAATGCTCTTTATTTACATTCGAGCCTAAGCTGATAAAAATCTGTGCCATATTAACTTGCCTTGTGACGGGTGATTTCGACTCCCACCGTTTTAGCTTGAGGAACCGCAGCTGGTTTGCTGACACGAATTGTGACTTGGCTGGTTGTAAATTCGGTTAAAATAATCGCGGCGAGTTGTTCAACTAAGGTTTCAAGAAGTTCGACGGGTTTTGCCGTCGTGTGCGCTATAACGCGTTCACTGACTTTAGCGTAATCAAGCGCTAAGTTTATATCATCGGTTGCCGCTGCGGCTGAAATATCACACACCATTTCAATATCAAAATACAGGCTTTGTTTCGTTTCTTTTTCAAAATCATACACGCCTATAATGGTGTCTACGTGCAGTTGTGATATGTATACCTTGTCCATTGATACTCCAAGCGACATAAATATTAAAACCAATACCTATCGTATACGCGTATTAATTTCAATAATGCGCACAGAGCTGTCATAAAGTTTTAATATATAAAAATTCCCTCTACAATAACGGGTAGATGCACTGCAAAATGTAGCGTACTATCTACTCAAAAGTAGCGGCAGATGGTTTTGCCGCCAATGATAGCCCAAAAGTGCAGATTAAAAAATAAGGAAGCGCGTGTTAGAAGTTTTAATGTTAGTTTTAGCCTATTTACTGGGGTCGGTTTCCTCCGCTATCCTCGTGTCTAGGTTATTTAAACTACCAGACCCACGCAGTCACGGATCGAATAACCCCGGTGCCACCAATGTGTACCGACTTGGTGGAAAAGTCCCGGCTGTATTAGTGCTGGTGTTTGATATTTTAAAAGGCACCATCCCAGTGTGGGGCGCTTATTTCTTAAAAATCGAACCGCTGATGTTAGGTTTAATTGGCGTCGCAGCGTGTTTAGGGCATATGTACCCTGTATTTTTCAGCTTTAAAGGGGGTAAAGCCGTTGCGACGGCCTTTGGTACTTTACTACCTATTGGATTATCTTTAGGTGGATTATTAATCGCGACTTGGCTATTAATAATCGCAATAACGCGCTATTCGTCACTTGCAGCACTTATTACAGTGTCGCTTGCCCCACTTTATACATGGTGGATAAAACCACTTTATACGTTGCCAGTCACGTTTTTAACACTGTTGATTATTTTCCGTCACAGAGCAAACATAACCCGTTTATTAAGTGGTGAAGAGCCAAAAGTAGGGACTAAGAAAAAAGCCCCTGACAATAACAACGACTAAGTTACAGCGCTTCTAATGAGTCGATTGGCCAGCGCGGCTTAGTTTTCATATCAAGGCTTGCAAACTGCCCCGCTTTAAGGCGTTGCATGCCCGCGTAGGCGATCATAGCGCCGTTATCTGTACAAAATTCTGTGCGAGGATAATACACTCGACCTTTCATGCCTTGCATAACACGCTCTAATTGCGCACGTAATTGAACGTTAGCGCTCACTCCACCGGCAATCACTAAGCGTTTAATACCTGTTTGTTTAAGGGCACGCTTACACTTAATAATCAACGTATCAATTACTGCAGTTTGAAATGCGTGGGCTATGTCAGCTTTAGTCTGCTCATCATCAGCACTGTCACGAATAGCAAGCGATGCAGCCGTTTTTAAACCACTGAAGCTGAAATCGAGCCCAGGTTTATCTGTCATCGGACGTGGAAACACAAACCGTTCAGGCGTGCCTTGCTCAGCTAGTTTTGCTAAACGAGGACCCCCTGGGTAATCAAGTCCTAATAATTTCGCTGTTTTATCAAATGCTTCACCTGCCGCATCATCGACAGATTCACCCAGTACTTCGTACTCACCAATTCCTGACACTTTCACCATCATTGTATGCCCACCCGATACAAGTAGCGCAATAAACGGGAATTCAGGCTTATCTTCTTCGAGCATTGGCGCCAGTAAATGCCCTTCCATGTGGTGCACAGCGACAGCAGGAATATTCCAGCCATAAGCAAGAGAGCGACCGATAGAGGTGCCCACTAACAAAGCCCCCACTAAACCTGGCCCTGCGGTGTAAGCAATGCCGTCAATATCGTCAGGACCACAACCGGCTTGCGCAAAAGCTGCGTCGATTAATGGCAAAGTTTTACGTACATGGTCGCGTGATGCAAGCTCAGGTACCACACCACCGTAGTCTGCGTGCACTTTAACTTGGCTGTATAGTTGATGTGCTAATAAGCCTTGTTCATCATCGTAAATGGCAATACCTGTTTCATCACATGATGATTCAATACCTAAAATTCGCATCAATTACTCCGCCAAGAAAAATAAGCGCGTATTTTACAGCTAAAATACGCATTACTGAACACTAAATTGCAATACCAATGTTGGTTTGACCGTCTGAAATAGCAAGCTGCTTGAGCTCTTTTACGTTTTCTGGGGTAATTCGGCCCATTTGCTCAACAAAATCAATTAGCTCTGCAAGCACATCCATCTCATACTGCATTAGCGGGTGTTCGCGGACTGATTTGTTATCAGCCACTTCACCTTCAACCGTTAATTGGTATTCAATAAAGCGTGCAACAGAGGCTTGTGAAATTTTGCTAATGTTTAAAAACTCTTGGTCATCTTTAGCCATCAGGCCATGCAACATTCCCAATAATGCGGTTGCAGTGTCAATAGCGGGGTAAGTGCCAAACATATCAAAGTCACTGAGCTCAGGTACATTAGGCTCAATTTTTTCAATTTGCTTTTCAAGGCTTATCTTACTTTTTGGCAGTAATATTTTTTCCCAGCATACATTCAGTGCGCTGCGAAATACCGCTGCGTCACCAAAGCCAGTTGCTTCACTAAATAAGCTGTAATTAGGCAACATACGCTCAAGAAGCGCGCCGCCTAATACCGCTTTTTGCAAATAGTTTAATTCTCTAATGCGTTGAAAATTATTCGCTTTCGTCATTCTTAACAGTCCTACAAGACCAACATATTTCAAATGTTGGGCCATTCAGTTCGCTGCATGATGGGCAAACCCAGTCTGGAGCCGATTGTTTTACTTGCCGGTAGTTTACCAATATTTCTTGTGCATGGCGCTCTTTTAATGCGTAAACAAGAATATCAACCCCCGTTTGTTCAAAGGGAATCTCTCCCATTGCACCTTGCAGAAGCTCACCTTGCAGTTGGCATTGTATTCCTGCGGTATGTAAAAGCCCTTTTATAATATTAGCTTCAAGCCCATTAGCGGCTTGGTAGATACGTACCCATGAAAAAGGTTCTGACGTAGTTGGTTGATTTAAATTATTTTTATGCAAATTTACTCTCTTTTACTTTGCAGCTTTAGCAACCTAAGCTACCCTAGCAATTGACCCTGCTACAACCTATATTGAAGGTAGCCTTATGACATTAACAACGCCTGGGCTGTTATTCCCGGCCATTTCTTTACTTTTACTTGCTTACACCAATCGCTTTTTGGTACTTGCCCAACTCATTCGAGAACTGAATGCGCGCGAAGGAGAAAGTATCCGTCCTCTGGTTGTTGCACAAATCGCCAACCTCAGAAAGCGTATTAAACTGATTCGTATAATGCAAGTTTACGGCGTGGCATCATTTCTCATGTGTACCTTGTCAATGTTCGCTTTGTTTATTGAGTTTAATACAACAGGCATCATATTATTTGGACTCAGTCTTGCTTGCTTAACTTTATCGCTTCTTACCTCTTTATATGAGATTCATATTTCATGTGATGCAATAGAAATTGAATTAAGAAATATAGAAAAAAAACCCTTAGTGGATAAGGCAGAGTAAATTTCTGCCTCTATACTTATTGTTACCTGATACGACAATAAGTGGTGCTTGTGTGGATGATTTTTTATTTTCTGAAGAACGGTTAGAAGAAAATAACGTACAAACTGAAGAACCAGAATACTGGCATATTCTTGTTGTTGATGACGAAGAAGATATTCATCAAGTTACCAAGCTTGTACTAGCTGGTTTTCAATTTGAAAATAAAAGCTTACGCTTCTACGATGCCTATTCTGCAGCAGAGGCTAAAGAGCTTTTGAAAAAAGATATCCCTTTTTCAGTGGCACTTGTTGATGTCGTCATGGAAACAAACCATGCCGGACTTGAACTTATTCAGTATATTAGGGACGACATTGATAACCACCATATCCGCCTAATTCTTCGTACAGGCCAGCCAGGTGAAGCACCTGAAGAATCTATTATCCGTGATTACGATATAAACGATTACAAAAACAAAACCGAATTAACAGCCATAAAAATTAAAACACTGCTCTATTCTGCACTGAGATCTCATCGTGATATCCAAATTATTGATCGCCATAAACATGGCCTCGAACAAATCATAAATGCCTCAGCTAACTTTTTAAAATGCGACAGTGTGCAAGAATTTGCATCCACTATTTTAAGCCACGTGACAAATGTGATGGGTATAAACGACACTCAAATTTATTGTGCTGCTGCGGTTAATTTACAATCATCTCCTGCAACAGACTTTCAATTATTGGCGGCTTCAGGCGTTGGGCCTATCCCCAGTCAAAATAATATTCCTGACGAAGTTAAAAGTTTATTTATTGATGCTCATGATCGTAAGTCATCACTAAAAACAAGCACCGACTACATTGGTTACTTTCCAACCAAAGCGGGCCTTGAAACTATGCTGTATGTAAATAAAGGAAGTAAATTACATGCTACCGATCATCAACTTCTTGAGTTTTATGCAAACAATATTGCACTGGCCTATGACAATCTTAAATTGCGCGAAATGGTAAAAGAATCGCAAAAGGAATTGTCCTATATTCTTGGTGAAGCAGTAGAAAAACGCTCTAAAGAAACAGGCTCACATGTTAAACGTGTCGCGTTATACAGCGAGTTACTTGCAAAACTATCAGAACTTAATCCCTTTCAGTGTGAAATCATCAAGCTTGCCTCCCCCTTACACGACATAGGAAAAATAAGTATCCCTGACAACATCTTAAATAAGCCCGGAAAATTAGATGAGACAGAATGGGAAATAATGAAGACACACGCTGAAGTAGGTTATGAAATTCTAAAAAATTCAAGTAACGAGATCATGACTTGCGGCGCAATGATCTCACTTCAGCACCATGAAAAGTGGGATGGCTCTGGGTATCCACACGGTTTAGCAGGTAAAGATATTCATATCGTTGGTCGTATAACTGCGCTTGCTGACGTGTTTGACGCTCTATGCAGTGACCGTTGTTACAAAAAAGCGTGGCCACTCGATGAAGCACTTGCACTAATAAAAAATCAACGTTCGAAACATTTTGATCCAACTTTAGTCGACTTATTACTTGAAAATTTACCACTTTTCTTGGAGATTAAAGACCGTTACCCTGACTAGTTGTAACTTACCTGTAAAACAACACTTTTAAAAATGGGTACAATAATTTACTATACTCAATGTTAGGTATTATTATTTTAACTCAATGTAAGGGCTTACTTAATAAAAAGGGACTATATAAAGTGAGATTTGAACAACTTGAACAATTCGTTGCACTCGGCGTACTCAGACACTTCCGCCAAGCTGCTGAAAAAACCCAGATAAGCACTTCAGCGTTAACTCGTAGTATTCAAACACTTGAAGATGAAGTGGGCTATGAACTCGTTACTCGCTCTACTCGTTCTGTAAAGCTAACCAAAGAAGGTGAACTTTTCCTCGAGTACGCACAACAAACACTTAATAATTTAGAAGAAACAAAAAAACGTTTATTCGAGTCATTAAATGGTTGTGAAAACGAAAAGCTCGTTATCGGCTACACAACTAAAGCAAGTGCAGTTGTACCTGTGTCGTGTGGGCAATTTTTAGCACAGTACCCACATGTTAAAATTGAAATGCAGTTGCAAGAACAAAGTGAGTTAATTCGCAAACTGCAACTTGGTGAAATTGATATCAGCGTTTGCTCACAAGCCATGAATAGCATTGGTAGTGATATCCATTTGCCTGATCAGCTAATTTTATTTGTATCAAAAAATCATCCAATTGCTAATAAAACAGACATTAGCAAGAAAGACTTAACAGACTATCCAATGTACAGCTGTTTTTCACAATCGAAGCCGGTTCAATCGATGCTAAACGAAGCAATTGATTCATTCAATAAATCAACCAGCGTTAAGGTCGGTAGTATTGAACAAGTTATGGAAGGCTTGAAAAAGTCAAACCATATTGCGATTGCGAGTATTGAGCATGCCAACAGCGTTTCTTCAGACCCTGAATTGCTAGTATTAAAAACCAATAAAGGAATCGCTCACGAACAGTTAGTAATCCAAACTAATCAACAAATTAATGAAAACTCGCACGTGAGTTATTTATTAGATCTTATTGAAAAAACAGCATTATCTAGCCACAACTAAATGCACATATCAAGCTGGCTTGACTACGTTAGGCCAGCTTATACATCCTCATTGTTTTACTGCATAAAAAGCGTGCATGTAATTTTTTTTCAGATACACTTACGCACCTTTTTTTGATTGTGCATATGAATGACCGCGCAGCTTATTTCCAATACTTATTTAAATGCAATTGAACATACTGGTTATGCCATTGTTGAAAACGCAATTGATGAGCAGTTGATAAATGATTTAATTGCAGATTGTTACCGAATTAATCCCCATTTTCATGTTGCAGGTATCGGTAGGTTAAACGATCAGCAAATCGATAAAACGGTACGCAAAGATAAGACCTTTTGGTTTGATAGCTCAAGCCAAGCGCAAATAACTTATCTCGCAACCATGGAAGCAATTAAGACCCAGTTAAATAGAGAGTTTTTCTTGGGCTTGTTTGATTATGAATGCCACTATGCGAAGTACCAACAAGGTGACTTTTATAAAAAGCATTACGATGCCTTTAAAGGACGCTCAAACCGTATTTTTACAACGGTTTGCTACCTAAATAGCCCCGCGTCTGGCGGCGAGTTGGTTATTTATAAACCTAAAAGTAAAGACATTGAAGTGGTCATAAAACCGAAGGCAGGCACATTAGTCATGTTTGAAAGCGAACGCTTTATGCATGAGGTATTACCCGCAGACGATGTGCGTTATTCAATTGCTGGTTGGTTCAGAAAAAATGCCTCAATAAGCGGTATTATCGACCCACCGCGATAATCAAAACGGTAATGGCAAGGATGCTACAAGGCCAATAAAAATAACCAGCCCGACATAATGATTATTTAGAAACGCTTTAAAGCAGTGCTCTCTGTCGCGATAGTGAATAAGCGTTTGCTGGTAAAGTAAAAATCCAATCGCCGCTATTAAGCCTAACCAATAAGGCATATCAAGCTGATTGCTTATGCCAATGTAACTGAGTATCGCAATGAATAGCGCATTCAGTAAGAAAATAATATGCCTGTCAAAACGTGCAAATAAGATAGCCGTTGATTTAACACCAATCTTTAAATCATCATCACGGTCAACCATGGCGTACATGGTATCGTAAGCCACAGTCCACACGAGGTTTGCAATAAATAACAGCCACGCTTCAATTGGCACTGAGCCAATTGAGGCCATGTATGCCATTGGAATAGCCCAACTAAATGCGGCTCCTAGTACCACTTGTGGTAATTGGGTATAACGCTTCATAAACGGATAGCAAAATGCCAACGCAAGAGCCCCCAAAGAGAGCAAAATCGTCGACCACCCCAGCATTAAAACTAATCCAAATGCCACGGCAATTAACAACACAAATAAGCTCAACGCCTCACCACTGGACACTCGCCCTGCGGCTAGCGGACGCGTTGCTGTGCGCTTTACTGAACCATCAATTTTACGATCAGCAAAGTCATTGATAACGCAGCCTGCACTTCGCATTACAAACACCCCTAAACTAAACACCACAAAATTTAATAAGCTTGGTGCTCCCTGATTTGCAAGCCATAACGCCCAGTACGTTGGCCAAAGCAATAGCAAAGTACCAATCGGCTTATCTGTTCGCATAAGTTGTTTGTAATAAGGAATGTGTGCGATTTTTAATGCAGCTAGTTTCATAAGTAAATATAAGCCTCTGGCAGAAAAACTTCGGCCACTAAAAAATGGGCATTTGACAATGAAAATACACTTCGTCTTCCCCACAGTGGTTTAGACTCTTTGCCAAGCACAGCTAATAAAGTTTGAATAGTGTGCTGCTCATTAAACTCTGCCACTTCTATCTCTGTACGAGATAAGCTTGGGTCTTGAAAAATAACATCCCCTAATGGCCGTGTTCCCATACTTAGCAACTGCTGCTTTTTTAAGGTATCATCTGCGGGTAACCAGCTTTGTGCATAAACCATTGGTTTATCATCACATAATAGTAGCACTTCGCGGTTAAGCGCTTGGCTCAACGGCGTATTTAATAAAGCTTGTTGCTCCTTTGTAAGATCAAAAGGGGCTTCATTGAGCACTTTAACCGAAAAGTGTTGGCAATGACGCTTAAGCTTGGCCGTCAATGACCCTGCTTCAAGCAACCAACCTTGCTGCTGTTGCGTTAAATGAGGGTATGCCGAAGCAGGCTGCCAATGCGCAGCTAACGAAACTGGGAATGTAATCACAACGACTCAATAATTATAAAAACCGCGTAAATGATATCACTGCAACCCGTTTCGAAAAAGTCATGATTTAATCTCTACATGGGTTAAAAAACAGAGAACAACCTGTATCTTAAGTTAATTTGGGTATAGACTAAAAACCATTGAATAGGTGGGATATTCTTAAACTATGAAAAAGTCATTGTTATCAATTTACTTGATTAGCATGCTCGTTATTGGCGCTACGACAAGTTTCTCGACACGCGCAGAATCAAATGTCGGTTACTTCGGTTTTGAGCCTGACATTATCACCAATTATATTGGCCAAGGAAATAAAAAACTGGGTTATGTACGGATCACTGTTGATCTAATGCTTAATGATATTTCTGATATTGGTGTGGTTGAGCACCATACTCCGCTATTGCGTGATGCGATTGTCGAGATACTGTCAAAAGAACCTGAAGAAAATATCAAGTCGCTCACGGGCCGTGAAGAAATTAGAAAGCGCTGTACAGAAAAACTCAAAGCACTGTTAAAGCAAGAGACTGGACAAGAAATAGTACGTGAAGTGTTGTTTACTAAGTATTTATACCATTAAACGTGACGGCAAAGGCCGTCACGTATAATAAAACTACTTACGCGACAATAGTTTATCTGACATGGCGTAAGCCATACCCGCAATAAGCCCTGCTAAATGTGCCCAGTTCGCCATCCTAACCGGCAACATATCCACAAAGCCTAAAATCAGCCACACCAACATAAAGCCAACAATACTGTTGCTAACAAGCGGGGGTAGTTGAGGTCGCATTACACCGTAAATCCAACAGAAACCGAGCAAACCATACACAACACCACTGAGCCCACCAAAGTTCGGACCAACTACTAAAAACTGTGCCCAATTACTGATAAATGCCGTCACTAAGAAAAGCCCAACTAAGGTTAATTTACCACTGCGTTTTTCTATGTCATTACCCAGTGTCATCCACCAAATCAGGTTAAAAATGAGGTGGATAGCGCTGAAATGAACAATCGCAGGGGTAAACCAGGTTAGCGGCTTAGCAGGGTTAAATTGCAACATACCATAAAGAGTTTCAAACCCACCCAGTAAAAACGCCACAAAAATAGCGATTGAAACTAAGGTCACAGTACGGTTTAACCAGCTCAATGCTTTAAAGCGTGCTTTTAGGTTAAGTGACTGGCCTTGATATAACAACGGCGACTCAGTACTGCCAACTTGCCACGATGCTTGAAGGTACTTTTCGTCATTTGGATTCGCGGTGAACGCTTGCCACAGTGGCTGAGCTTGATGAAAATGCTCAGGAGCAACACAAATAATCACTGTCTTACCATCGTGTGAGCGCAGTTCACCATGCAAGCCTTTACTTTTAATGTAATCGATAAAGCCTTGCGCGGCGCGAGGATTATTAATGCTGCCCAATTCAATCATCGTTCAATGTGCTCCGGTTGTTGTGTCTGCCATGCTGTAAAGCCGCCATCCATACTGTAGACGTCTTCAAAGCCTTGCTCTACTAAATAGCTTGCTGCACCTTGAGAACTTACGCCATGATAGCAAACGATAATAATAGGCTGATCAAACTCTTTGTTCATCATAAACTCACTGATATTAGCATTTGATAAATGCTCAGAACCAGGGATATGCCCAGCTTGAAATGAGTTAGGGTCGCGAATATCAGCAATCACCACATCATTTTTATCTAATAATGCAAACGTTTCACTGACTGAAATATGTTTATATGACATAACACTCTCTAAACTAAAAAGGCGGCCGAAAGCCGCCTTATCACACTCTACGGTATTAATCCCAGTTTAGGATTACTTTACCTGATTGGCCTGAAATCATTGTATCAAAGCCTTCTTGGAAATCATCCACTGAGAATTGATGCGTGATAATTGGATTAAGGTCAAGACCAGACTGAATTAGACTCGCCATCTTGTACCACGTTTCAAACATTTCTCGGCCATAAATACCTTTGATAATTAAGCCTTTGAAAATAACTTGATTCCAATCAACCGCCATATCTGATGGTGGAATTCCCAGCATGGCAACTTTACCACCATGATTCATGTTATTTAACATGCTGTTGAATGCAACAGGTACACCTGACATTTCAAGACCAATATCAAAGCCCTCGGTCATGCCGAGCTCTTTCATAATATCTTCTAGGTTTTCATTCGCAACGTTTACAGCGCGTGTCGCGCCCATTTTACGCGCTAAATCTAGGCGGTACTCGTTTACATCAGTAATCACTACATGACGCGCACCGACGTGCTTAGCAACCGCTGCTGCCATAATACCAATTGGACCCGCCCCGGTGATAAGGACATCTTCACCAACAAGATCAAACGACAACGCTGTGTGTACTGCATTCCCGAATGGGTCAAAGATTGATGCTAATTCATCAGAAATATTATCTGGAATTTTAAATGCATTGAATGCAGGGATCACGAGGTATTCGGCAAATGCACCTTCACGGTTCACACCCACACCTGTTGTGTTACGGCATAAATGCACGCGACCAGCGCGACAGTTACGACAGTGACCACAGGTAATATGGCCTTCACCAGAAACACGATCACCCACTTGGAAACCACGTACTTCCTGACCCATATCAACCACTTCACCCACGTATTCGTGGCCAACAACCATAGGTGTTGGAATAGTGTTTTGTGCCCATTCATCCCATTTATAAATATGGACATCTGTTCCACAAATTGCTGTTTTGCGGATTTTAATAAGCAGATCGTTATGGCCAACCTCAGGTTTTGGCGCATCGGTCATCCAGATCCCTGGTTCTGCTTTTAATTTAGATAATGCTTTCATGATTTACACTCAATTAAAAAAACCGAAGCAGGTGCTTCGGTTTAGAAAATAAAATTAGATAACACCCATTTCTTTACCAATACGGGTAAAGGCAGCAATTGCAGTGTCTAATTGCTCTTTTGTATGCGCCGCAGAAATTTGCGTACGAATACGTGCTTGGCCTTTAGGTACAACAGGGAATGAGAAACCTGTTACATAGATACCTTCAGCAAGTAACTTGTCAGCCATCATCGAAGCGACCTTCGCATCGCCAAGCATTACTGGAATAATCGCGTGGTCTTTACCTGCGCAGGTAAACCCTGCTGCTTCCATTTGCTCACGGAAGTAATGAGCGTTATCCCATAATTTAGCGCGAAGTTCGCCACCGTTACTCAACATTTCAAGTACTTTGATTGATGCTGTAACAATTGATGGAGCTAATGAATTAGAAAAAAGATATGGACGTGAACGCTGACGTAACCACTCAACAATTTCTTTTTTACCTGATGTATAACCACCTGATGCGCCGCCCAACGCCTTACCTAATGTGCCGGTAATGATATCGACACGGTCTAATACGCCACAGTATTCAGGTGTTCCTTTACCGTTTTCACCCACAAAGCCAACGGCGTGAGAATCATCAACCATAACTAATGCATCGTATTTATCAGCAAGGTCGCATACTGCTTTAAGATTACAAATAACGCCATCCATTGAAAACACACCGTCAGTGGCAATAAGCTTGGTTTTTGCCCCGGCTTCATCAGCTGCAATTAATTGCTTCTCTAAGTCGCTCATATCATTATTAGCGTAGCGGAAACGTTTTGCTTTACATAAACGAACCCCATCAATGATAGAAGCATGGTTTAACGCATCTGAGATGATGGCATCATCTGGGCCTAAAATTGTTTCAAATAAGCCTGCATTAGCATCAAAACACGATGAGTAAAGAATAGTGTCTTCTGTTTCTAGAAACTCAGAAATTTTGTGCTCTAATGTTTTATGAATATCTTGAGTACCACAGATAAAACGCACTGAAGCAACACCAAAACCATGATCGTCAAGGCCTTGTTGTGCGGCTTTTATTAGCTCTGAGCTATTTGCAAGACCTAAGTAGTTATTTGCACAGAAATTGATAACTTTATCACCTGATGCAACTTCAATTTGAGCTTGTTGCTGTGAAGTAATAACACGTTCGCTTTTGTATAAACCCTCAGCTTTTACTTCATCTATTTGTTGCTGAAGCTGAGTGAAAAACGCAGATGCTCTCATCTGAAATCTCCAAATAATCTTTTAAGTAATCAGAGCCGATTAGCTGTGACTGTGAAATTTGCGCCTATTGTAAAAGCTTAGGCGAACAATTGCACTGTTTGTAGTTCGTCGCACAACCTAAATTAGGCGCGGTAGATAGGAAAAAACTGGTCATACCTGCTGTAAGTGTAAAATCAAATTAGGTAATTCAGCTAACGAGTCGCATACATAGTGCGCATGCTGCTCCGTTGACTCTGCATAATTTTGTCCAGAGCGCACTAAAACACGCGTTGCCACATTGGCTCTTTCGCCAGCGAGTAAATCGCCAAGTTTGTCACCAACCATGATACTTTGAGCGGGATCTATGTGGTGCTCTTCAATCGCTTGCAACAACATGCCAGGCGCTGGCTTACGGCATTCACATTCTTGTAAATAGGCAGGCAACGCTTTACTTGGATGGTGTGGACAAAAATAGACATCTAGAATGTGTACACCGTGTTTTAAAAACTCATTTTTCATCCATTCACTTAAGTGGTGAAAATCTTGCTCTGAGTAATAGCCTCGACCAATTCCAGATTGATTCGTCACGATGATAATTTCATAACCTGCATCAGTGAACTTTTTACACGCCGTAAAGACCCCTGGCACAAACTCAAAATCATCTGGCTTGTATACGTAACCATGGTCAATATTTACAACACCATCGCGGTCTAAAAATAGCACTTTACTCATCACAATTGCTCTTTTAATAAAACAAGATCAAACATTAAAGTAACCTCTTCAACACGTATCTGCGCCATTAAATCTGCACCTTTAACGCGTGTCCCCCACGGCAGCTGGTCTGCTGTTTTACCTGTTTGCTCAAGTAAGTTTTGGTGATAAACCTCAACAACATAATTTTGATATAAATAAGGCCCCGTGCGTTTTGGATTTGAGTGAGCGTATAAACCTATCACCGGTGTACCCACTGTAACGGCCATATGCGCAGGTCCTGTATCAGGCGCAAGCACTAATGAGGCACGCTTTAGCACACACAACAACTCTTTAAGCTGAGTTTTACCAACTAAGTTGAGTACAGGCACGTGACTGTGCGCAATAATTTGCTCAGCCAGTTCATTTTCAAGGGGTGTTGGCCCCCCCGTAATTACAACTGAGAATCCTTGATTATGAGCGTAATCAGCGAGCGCAGCATAACGTTCAGGAAGCCAGTTACGCTCTTTTTTACTGGCCGCAGGTGAAATAACAAAAATACGTCCTGCTAACCGCTCTGTACCGAGTAAAGTATCTGCCGTATGTTGATGAGCATCTGTTATTGGCATCTGCCAGCTAGGCTCATACTCTGGTACACCGATTGCCTTTGCAAAACCTTGGAACCCTTCAAGAACATGCGCTTCTGCTTGAGCTGCAATTCGCTTATTGATAAATAGACTATGTAATTCTTTTGAACGTGCCCAGTCAAAGCCCACTTTTACTTTAGCAGGTATACAACGTGCAGCAAGATTAGCTCTGAGCGCTACCTGCATATGAAGTAACACATCAAACTTTCGCCCTTTAAAGGTTTCTTTAAGTTGTTTGTATGCTTGCTTACCCTGCTTTTTATCAAATACAACAAACTCAACACCCGGTAAATCAGCAAGCAGCATCGCTTCCACTTTACCAATAACCCAAGTAATTTTCGCATGAGGATGCGCTTTTTGAATTGCTTGCACCGCCGACACCGCATGACATACATCACCAATAGCCGAAAGCCTTAATATACAAATATCTGAATAGGAGGTTGATTGAGTCACGTGCACCCTTAGCAACAGCAAATAATAGGCGATCTTAAATTAACCTGATGCTATTGCAAGCACTTATGCGAAAAGCTAAAAATGCGGTACTATATAGCTATTCACTGTTTATATTTTAAGTTGTTATGTTCGACACTCAGCATCTGCAAAATTCGACCCTTTTGTGCCACCCTGCATACACTCAGATGCTTACATATGACTGGTTTGATGCTCACTTTTGGCAACAACAAAATAAAATAGTTGGCGCTAAAAAAGGCCGAGCAACGGCCTGGTTTTTTAAGCATGAACAACTGACCGGTGTATTGCGTCATTATTGGCGTGGCGGACTCATAGGCAAACTATTAACAGATCAATATGTGTATGTCGGCTTAGAGCACACGCGGGTTTACAAAGAGTTTTCGTTGATGATGCACTTAACTGAGTTAGGCTTAAATGTGCCCACACCTATCGCTGCAAAAGTCACACGAAGTGGTTTTATTTATCGAGGCGATATTATCACCGAGGCAGTAAAAGGAGCACAAAGCCTCTTAGATATTTTGGTGACTCGCCCGTTAACTCATGACGAATTAAAGAATGTGGCCACAACGCTCAGTGAATTTCATAACCGTGGTGTTTATCACGCTGATTTGAATATCAATAATATTTTATTTGACGAAGCGGGTAAGGTCTTTATTATCGATTTTGACCGTGGTGAAATAAGACAGCCCGAAATGGCGTGGCAACAAGAAAATATTAAACGCCTTGCCCGTTCATTTGCCAAAGAACAAGGCCGTAATGAGATAATGCACTGGCAACAAAGTGATTGGCAGTCACTGTATTGTGACTACCAAGCATTGCTTAAGATTTAATTTTGCTGATGACGTTAGACGTCGAGCAACCATTAAGGAACTCAAGCACTTCAACTTTACCGCCATGGCGTAATACATGGTCTGCACCCGCAATTTGATCAACCGTGTAATCACCCCCTTTCACCAGTACATCGGGGCTAATTTGCTCGATGAGCTTAGCTGGCGTGTCACTCTCTTGTGCACTACCAAATGGAATTACCCAGTCAACCGATGCAAGCGCACTGAGAACCATAGCCCGCTCTTCAAGCGGGTTTATTGGACGTTCAGGTCCTTTAAGGCGCGTGATTGATTCGTCATTATTTAAACCAACAACTAAACGATCGCCTCTGGCTTTTGCCTGCGCTAAATAGCGTACATGACCTGCGTGTAGAATATCGAAGCAGCCATTGGTAAAGACAATTTTCTCGCCATTTTGTTTTGCAAACTCGATATGCTGCAACACATCTTCAAATGGCGTTTGATAATGCTCGCCGGTTTGCTGTAAGTACTGACCCAATTTACGACTCAATTCTTCAGGAGATACCGTCGCTGCGCCTAGTTTACTTACGGCAATACCCGCTGCAAGATTAGCAATTTCAACGGCATCTTTAGGTTGCATGCCAGCGCCTAACATCACCGCTAATGTAGCAATTACAGTATCTCCGGCACCAGTAACATCACTGACTTCTAATTGCTGCGCCGCAAAGTCATGCTTCTCAGTTTGACTGATTAACGACATTCCTTGCTCTGAACGAGTTAATAACATCGCCGCAACGCCCGCATCTTCAATAAGCTGGCGCGCACTCTCGGTTAAGCTTTGCTCAGACTCAGTTTTACCACCAGCCAGCTTAAATTCATTCAAGTTTGGCGTAATATAGTCGGCACCACGATACAAATTTAGATCCGATGATTTAGGATCAACAAGAACCGTTTTACCTGCATTTTTAGCCACTTGGATCATGGCTTGAATTAAGCTTAGTGAGCCTTTGTTGTAATCAGAAAATAGTACAAAGTCATAATCATCTAACACTAACTCTAAACGATTCAAAAGCAACTGGCTGTGTTGTTCAGTAAAGGTTTCTTCTAAATCTAGGCGCACCACTTGCTGATGACGACTTATCACGCGCATTTTAGATATGGTGGGTAAATCACAGACGCTAACAAGCTGCGAATCAATTTTCTCAGAACTCAAAATAGTTTCAAGAATTTGTCCGCTTTCATCTTCACCAACAAGCCCTAATAAACCGACCTTACCATCTAAACGGGCAATATTTTTAGCCACGTTTGCAGCGCCACCCGCTTTGTCTTCAAACTTACTGACTTTAACTACGGGCACCGGGGCTTCTGGTGAAATACGACCCGAGTCACCATGCCAGTAACGGTCTAGCATCACATCACCAACAACTAAAATTCGCGCTTTAGATAAGTTTTTAAGTAACGCTAAATCCATTACTGTTGCTCCGCTACAACCATATCAATGGCTTCACATAACCAGTGACCGATAAACATATGTGCTTCTTGAATGCGCGCTGTTTCATCGTTTTTAATGATTATTGGTAACTTCGCGATATCTTTCACTTTACCACCGTCACGGCCAGTTAAAGCCACAGTGAAAGCGCCTATTTCATTAGCCGCAGCAAGCGCAAGATTAATATTAGGGCTAGTGCCTGAAGTCGTTAAGCCAATCACTAAATCTTCAGGTTTACACAACGCCTGAACTTGGCGTTCAAACACAGTATCAAAATGATAGTCATTACTGTGCGCCGTTAAAATTGACGTGTCAGTTGTCAATGCGATTGAAGCAAGCGGCCCACGCTCTAACTTATAACGTACAACAAACTCTGCCGCTAAATGCTGCGCATCGGCGGCACTGCCACCATTACCAAACCAAATTACTTTACCACCTGCCTGCAAAGCGCTGTGGCATGCTTCAAGTAATTGCATCACCTCAGGATGATAAGTTTCCATGGTCTCAAACAGCATTTGATGACGATTTAAACTTTCTAGGTAGCTTGCCGCTACAGAATCAAGATTAGACATATAAATTCCTTAAAAAAAACGGCTAGACCTACCAGTATACTGCAACAGATAGCCAAGTATAATTCTCACCAAACACATCTTCGCCATAAGTCAGGGTGGTTTCGAGTGTATGTTCATTCAATTGACGCGTATTGCTCAGTTGAAGTTCAATGGCACTTTCGTATTCTTTACTATAACCGCCAATATCATAATGGTAGTTACTCTCATTTTTAATGCTCGATAATTTCGCTACCCATAAAGAGCTCAAAGACTCTAAGTAGCTCAGCTCTAATACATGAGTTTGAGATGGAACACCATCTCCGAAATAGCGTTGATCCGCTGCAAAATGTCCTACGACAAAACCATCAACGGTATTTCCAGAGGTTGGATAAATATAATTTTTATACCAAAAACTGTGCATATTTGTATGTTCATAACGTAACGCAACGGTATCCGTTATTTGTGGGAAGAAAGCACCGATGCTGTAAGCAACATTGCCAAATTGGTAATTTTGGTGCTCTTTTGTGTCTTCGCCACCGTACTCAAAATACAACTCGGTTGGAAGGCCAAAATCAAAATTTATAGTACTAGTGATAGATGCAAACTGATCACCTAGCTCACTATCTGGCCCACCTGCAAGCTCGCCATTATCATTACCCGCAGGGTCAAAAAAAGCCTTAAAAACATCGCTAGCATTTACTTCTCGAGGACCACCACCAAATTGCATCATACGGTTGATGCCAATTTTCCAACCACTTAGGGGCTCTATACTGAAATGCGTACCAGCAAGCTTTGGCGTGCCGCTATGCAGCTCCCCTTGATATAAAATACCGTTTTCGACATGCTCTAATTCAGAATAATACAGCTCAAAGTCAAAATTCCACCAATTATGCGCAGGTTGCACCATACCTAATGAAATAGAAGGGGCTGTTTTTGCATTAGTAGAAATAATTTGAGCTGAATGTTTAAACGGTGAAAACCAATGTTCTTTATAACCAACATTCAGTTGTAAATCATCTCCAGCAAAACTTACAAAAGTATTGTAATTCACAAATTTATTTTGCTTGGCTCTGTAATCAACACCAACTTGTACTAAGGTATAATCGTTTGCACGCCAAATACCTTCAAAAAAGCCTTGGCCCCACTCATCTGAGCTTAAACCACGTTGATTAGCAATTTTCTTCGTAGTATCACCATCGACCTGAAATTTTAGACCCACACGCGTAATAGCATCTTCACGCTGATAGGGTTTAATCTTAGTGCGGATCGCTGCAGCCAAACTTGGCTCTTTATTTTCAAGTTCATTAAGTGCGTATTCTACCTCAGCCAAACGATATGGCTTCGTCATAGGTGTGCCTGAGGTTAATGCAAATAAAGTATCTAATTGATGATCAAGCTGTGCATCCATGCCAATCGGTATGTAAGCGGTGGGTGTTGCCAATAAAGGAGAAGAGCAACTGAGTAACACGCTTATAGCCGTGGCTTTTATCATTTTAAATTTCATAACTATAAAGACTAAATATAAAGTAACTGAAATACTACCAAATTAGCGGCGACGAAACACTTAAAACTCTGCAAGATAACCCTTTTTAACATTTTATATTTAGCTCGATTGGCTAACACGCTATCATAATGTTTTACACTGATAGGCTAACCAATGGCACGTATTTTATATTCTCTCATTTTATACATTCTTAGCCCGCTTATTATTTTCTACCTTTACGCTTTGCGTGGAAAAAAAAATAAAGGCTACCGTGCGCATTTTACACAGCGTTTTGGTGTTTCATCATTACAACAGCATGACGTGGTTATACATTGCGCGTCTGTTGGTGAGGTTTTAGCAGCAACGCCACTTATCAAGGCGCTGCAACAGCAAAATTCGCAGCTAAGTATTTTAGTAACCTGTAATACACCCACTGGTCGTGAGCAAATAAAGAACAACTTTAAAAATACGCTCAGTTGCTGTTATTTACCGATTGATTTCCCGTGTGCCACCAGCCGGTTTTTAAAGCGAATTAAGCCTCGCGTCCTGTGCATTCTGGAAACAGAGTTGTGGCCCAATTTAATGGCGCAATGTAAAAAACGCAATATTGAAGTACTTGTTTTAAATGCGCGGCTTTCAGCTAAGTCGCAGCAGGGGTATCAAAAAGTGATGCCTTTAACAAACGTGATTATGAACTCAATTAGCGCCCTTGCCAGTCATAACCAAGATGATGCTAACCGTTTTATTGAGTTAGGTTTAGCGCCGCAGAAGGTGCGTGTCTTTGGCTCAATTAAGTTTGATATAACCCCCACGCGCGCGCAATTAGATAAAGTCGCCGCTCTTAAAAGCGAATATAACAACGCGCGCTTTATTTGGGTTGCAGGTTCAACCCACCCAATTGAACATGAGCGTGTTCTAAGTGCACATCAGCAGTTGCTCAGTGTAGTACCCGATGCCCTGTTAATTATAGCTCCGCGTCATCCTGAACAATTTGATAAAGTAGCATCACTCCTTAAACATTCAGACATGACTTTTAGTCGTCGCAGCGAGAATAATTATACGAGCCAACAAGTCG
Source organism: Pseudoalteromonas sp. bablab_jr011 (assembly GCF_016464045.1). Taxonomy (NCBI): domain Bacteria; kingdom Pseudomonadati; phylum Pseudomonadota; class Gammaproteobacteria; order Alteromonadales; family Pseudoalteromonadaceae; genus Pseudoalteromonas; species Pseudoalteromonas sp. bablab_jr011. The sequence continues at coordinate 142,274 of NZ_JACDWU010000304.1, forward strand.
TTCTTGCCGATACCTTAGGTGAACTACAATGCCTGTATGGCGTTGCTCGCATAAGCTACATTGGCGGCAGTTTAATTGAACGAGGTGGCCATAACCCACTCGAGTCTGCGGCATTTTCAGTTGGCGTACTAGCAGGTCCTCACACGTATAATTTTGACCATATTTACCCTGAGCTTATAAACGCTGAAGGTGCTAAAACAGTTAACAATGAACAGCACCTTGCCGAAACACTTATCGCTTTAAGTGCCGATAACGAGGCCCTCGTTAAGTTAGGTCAACAAGCCGCAAAATGTGTTGTTAATAATCAAGGTGCTATTCGTAAAACAGTGCAATTAATTGAGCAATTTTTAGAGAAACAACGTGAATCATAACCTGCCAAAAAGCCGTCCCGAACTACAAATGCGCGAATGGGTATCAAGTGTCATTGTAAAATACAACTTTTGCCCATTTGCCCGTAAAGAAGTAGAAAACAACTGTATTCACTATCAAGTCAGTCCGTCAGTAACACTAGATGATGCTGTCATGGATATGCTTGAGCAATGCACGGAACTTGACCACAATGAGCAGCGCGAAACAACTTTACTAATGTTTGAGCAAGGCTTTAGTGATTTTGACGAGTTTTTAGATTTGGTCGACCTAGCCAACGCACTACTAGTTGCACAAGGCTTTGAAGGGAAATATCAAATCGCTAATTTTCATCCCGATTATGTGTTTGCGGATAGTGATGAGACAGATGCTGCAAATTATACAAACCGTGCTCCGTACCCGACACTTCATTTAATTCGTGAAGCGAGTATGAGCGAAGCGCTCGCCAACTACGATGAGCCTGAATCTATTCCTGAGCATAATATTAAACTTGCAAGACGCAAGGGTATCGACTTTTGGCAGCAGCTGTTAAAAAGCTGTATTGATAAAGGCTAAAGCCAGCTTTCGCTGGCTTTTAGCACCTTTAATAGGTTATTTTTTTACCCATTGACCATTCACTTCAATATAGTGACCAGGTTTTGTTTTTTCAATAGTTTTTGCGGCCGCCAATGCCTCTACTTGCGCTAAAGATAAATTGTTCTTTTTGGCAAGTTTCAAGTATTGCTCTTTACGCTTCGCATTGATTTCATCAACAACGGCTTTCGCTTCACTGTTATTGACGACTAATCCGAGATAACCAGAGCTATCTTCACCCACAAATCCTTGGTTTTTAGCCTCATCTAGGCTAATAGCCCAAGCAGAAAATGATAAACAAACAGCACTGATTAAAGTGATCACATTCAATTTTTTAAGTTGGAATTTACGCATGTTTGCTCCTTAGAATAATTCGCTGTCGTCACTGAATAACGTGTCGAGTTCTTTATCCACTTTAACGCGGATTTCGTGATCAACTTTCACATTTAAGTTGATTGTAATCGGTTCTTTTGCTGCTACCTCAACGCGGTGTGTGCAAGCACTTAACAAACCGACGGCTGTTAGCATTACTAACCATTTAGCCATTATTGCTTCCTTTTTTTGCATACTCTTTCTCAACCTTTTGAGTAATCTCATCACTTAAACGCAGTGCTCTTAATAACGTAAACACATTTTCCTCATGATTATAGTTAAAATTAACGGCTTGCTGCTGTTTTTCATTAAAGCCTTGTAAGTTAACACCTAAGTGCAGCCACCCATCCGGTTTAAGATCAACACTGCTTTTTAATTGTTTAATATCTAAATTCTCTAACAAGCTAAGCGTGGTACTTAGTTCTTGTTGCTGTGCTTTTACCGCTTCAAAACCTGCATTGTTAGTAATCAATAATTTACCATCGCCTTGATTAACCAGCTGCCCTTGCTTAACGGCAATGCCCTGCTCATTTATAATGACAGGCAAGGTCCCTGCTAAGCGCCCAGATAAACTAATACCAGACTCCGCATCCAGCGTTACCAACTTGCTGGCGTCGATGTTTTCGAACTTAATCATTGCAGTTTGGCTTGTTGCAAGCGGGCAAAATTCATTCACAACAAATGCTCCCCCCATCACAAGACCAGTGACATTTGATGTACATGGCTTATTTGCGTCAACCTGTAATAGGCCTTGTAATTTTGTAACCACAGCACCTGCACGCAGTTCATTAAGTGTAAATTTAGTTGGGGCAATATTAAGCTGACCTGAATTAAACTCCGCCTTCACCTGAGTGTTAAAATCATTAGCGAGATAATCATTATAAAGCGCACTGAGCTTAGCAATGCGGATATCCCCGCTTGCCTGCAGTAAGTTTACGTCACCTTTTATAAAGCCCGAGATAACGCCATCGGTTAACGTCGCTAATGGCTCAAACTGCTTTAAAATAGGGTTGAGTTTTGACATAGCTTGTTCAGGTATCACCAACTCAAATGGATGAGCAACCTTAGACATATGATGTGTTATCAGCGCTTCAATACCGTCGACAAAAACATGGTGCGTTGCCTGTAATGCGCGACTTTGGGTTGCATTTGACACCACAGACAAATTCGTTAATGTCAGTTTAGGAGTCACTAGCTTAGCTAATTTACTGGTCGCGCTAATATCAGCAAATAACTCTCCCACACTTAAATCACTCTTCACTGTGAGCTCATTTGTTAGTCCCGACATCTGCATATCTGAATAGGTCGCTGACTTTATAGCACTATTGAGTTTCGCTGTTACGTTCTGTGAATCACTGAGATGCACGTTTATTTTAGTTTTTAAATCAGTCACTTTCGCATCAAAAACTTGAGCTCTTTTAACGGATATATCAGCATTGAGATTACCCGCTATAGGACGAGTAAGTATATTCTCAAGCTCTACTTCACCTTTGATACTCACGCCATCCGCTAGTACATCAATAAAATCAGGCAGTGATGCCATTGAAAGTTGAAATTCAGAGTTAACGCGCCCTACTTCAATACGAGCCTTCAACATTAGCTTATCTATCTCGTCACTGGTGAAATTTACTACAGCGTGTGAGTAAAGCGTTTTAAGGGGAGCATCTAGCGCTAATTGGGTATTTTTAAACACCAATTGGCCTTGTTTATTACTCGAAGTCAGTTCCAACTCGGGTAAAGAAAGCTGCTTTTGTTGCAGCGCAATGGGTTGTGTAAACTGCACATGCCAAGTAAGGGGGGTGTGTGCTCGTGCAAACTCTTGGTATTGCTGCTGTTCGATTTTATCTAAACAAATAGGTGAAACAACGACTTGACTCTTTAAACCACTCAAATCAGCAGTGAGCTGTTGTTGATTGAGCTGAAATTCAGCCGTTACTTGGCCACGGCTCTGTGCGCTAAAATCACAGTGTTCAATGCTTTGCTTATTTTGCTGATACTGATGTTCATGTTGATAATCGGCAGTAACTGAGCTGGCCACATTGAGTGTTATGCCATCGAACTTAATCTGTAAGTCAGTCGAAAAATGGGCATTTTTTGGCAGCGCAATAAACCTTCCGGCAAGTTCATCATTAAGCATTATATTGGTGACTATCTCACCACCAGTAACCGTGACATCCGCATTAATATCACGGCTGACTGTAAAGTGATTTAAGCGATTTTCTTGCACGGTGACTCTAACCGGCTCGGCGCTAAAACCCGACGAAATATCAAGCTGCTCAATATTTATAAGCGGTCTTTGCTTTGGAAGGTCTAAAGCAAGTTTTTTTAATTCTGTACGCTGATTGTCGCTTTTTGATAAGGGGCTATTGATCGTAAGGTTGGCACGAGAAATGATAATTTGCTGCTTATTAGCACGTATACCCGCAACTTCTAATTGCTGACCTTGATAACTCAAACACAGCTTTTCGACCTTTAAATCAAGCTTTCTTGTTAGTGACCAATCAATACAATGCAGCTCAATGCCATTAGCACTCAGCACAGGCGTTAAGTACCATGAGGTCAGTGGTAATCTAAAAATATAGGCAAGCAGAAAAACCCCGAGCACTAAACCTAACAAGCCTGTAATAGCACGTTTAAACTTCAAAAAACTCTCCTTGCCTTTGCTCTCGCTTCTCGCTTCTCGCTTCTCAACCCATTATAAACAAAAAGGCTGCACTTAATAGTGCAGCCTTTTTAGTTTAACCGGTTTATATGAACCTAAGTAGATTACTTAAACTCTACCCCACGTTTTTGCGTGCGTTGCGGAACATACGCATCCACGGGCTGTCTTCTGTCCACTCATCAGGGTGCCATGAGTTCGCTACTGTACGGAATACACGCTCAGGGTGAGGCATCATAACCGTTGCACGGCCATCTGTAGACGTAATACCTGTGATACCCTCTGGCGAACCGTTCGGGTTAGCTGGGTATTGCGTTGTTGGGTTACCGTAGTTATCAACAAACTTCACAGCCACAGTGCCTGACTCAAGCGCGGCTTTTACTGCATCGCTGTTAGCAAACTCAGCATGACCTTCACCGTGAGAAACAGCGATTGGCATACGAGAACCCGCCATACCATTAAAGAATACCGATGGGTTTTCTTGTACTTCTACAAGGCTAAAACGTGCTTCAAAACGCTCTGACTTATTGGTTACAAAACGTGGCCAGTGCTCTGTGCCGGGGATCAACTCTTTCAATGTTGAAAGCATTTGACAGCCATTACACACACCTAAGCTGAATGTATCTTCGCGGTGGAAGAAGCTTTGGAACTGCTCGCGAGCCATCTCGTTAAATAAGATTGACTTAGCCCAACCTTCACCCGCACCCAATACGTCACCGTAAGAGAAACCACCACATGCCACTAAGCCTTTAAACTGCTCAAGTGTTAAACGACCTTCAAGAATGTCGCTCATGTGTACGTCTACCGCTGCAAAACCTGCGCGGTTAAATGCCGCAGCCATTTCTAAGTGAGAGTTAACACCTTGCTCACGTAAGATAGCCATTTTCGGTTTTGCACCTGTTGCAATGTAAGGTGCAGCTACGTCTTCGTTTAAGTCGAAGTTTAATTTAACGTTTAGACCTGGGTCTTTGGCATCAAATTTTGCATCAAACTCTTGCTTAGCACACTCTGGGTTATCACGACGTGCTTGCATTTGGTAAGTGGTTTCTGCCCAAATTGTACGAAGCTCTGTGCGTGTGTGATTAAGCACGACTGCATCACCGCGAGTAAATACCACACGGTCATCGGCATTTAATGCACCAATTTCATGGCTAATAGCCGCTAAGCCGTGATCAGCAAGTACCGCTTTAACTGCGTCTAAATCTGCGTTAGCAACTTGAATTACTGCGCCTAGTTCTTCGTTATAAAGTGCTTCGATGTCTGACCCCGTTAAGCCTGCAAGGTCAACCGTTACGCCTGTGTGGCCAGCAAACGCCATTTCAGCGATTGTGGTAAATAAACCACCATCAGAACGGTCGTGGTAAGCAAGTAACTTGTTATCAGCAACAAGCGCTTGCATCGCTTCATAGAAACCTTTTAATAACGCAGGGTTATCAACGTCTGGGGTTACATCACCTAATTGCTTGTAAACCTGTGCTAGGCTTGATGCGCCCAGTCGGTTTTGACCCGCACCTAAATCGACTAATAATAGCGATGACTCACCTTTATCAGTGCGAAGCTGTGGCGTTACTGTTTTACGTACGTCTTCAACGCGACCGAATGCAGTGATGATCAGTGATAATGGAGCTGTTACTGATTTTTGTTCACCGTTTTCATCCCACTGTGTCTTCATCGACATAGAGTCTTTACCCACAGGGATCGTTAAACCAAGTGCCGGACACAGCTCTTCACCTACCGCTTTAACCGCTTCGTAAAGACCCGCATCTTCACCTGGGTGACCCGCTGCGGCCATCCAGTTTGCAGATAGCTTGATATTTTCAAGGCCACCGATGTTAGCACATGCAATGTTCGTTAATGACTCAGCCACCGCTAAACGTGCAGACGCACCATAGTTTAGAAGTGCAGCTGGCGTACGCTCACCCAATGACATTGCTTCACCGTGGTAAGTATCATACGTCGCAGCTGTTACCGCACAGTTTGCAACTGGCACCTGCCAAGGACCGACCATTTGGTCACGTGCAACTAAGCCCGTTACCGTACGGTCACCAATGGTGATTAAGAAAGTTTTTTCTGCAATCGTTGGTAAGCGTAATAAGCGCTGTGCTGCATCAGCTGCATCAATTGCCGTCACATCTAATGGCTGCGACTGTGCTTTTTTAGACTCAACTTCGCGGTGCATTTTTGGTGCTTTACCAAGTAATACATCAAGAGGAAGGTCTACAGGATTATTACCAAAGTGGCTGTCTTCAACCGTTAAGTGACGCTCTTCAGTGGCTTCACCAATCACTGCGAATTCTGCACGTTCACGTTTACAAATTGCCTCGAAACGTGGGAAATCTTCTGGCGCAACAGCAAGTACATAGCGTTCTTGTGATTCGTTACACCAAATTTCGTGTGGTGCCATACCCGGCTCATCATTCGGGATATCACGTAGTTGGAATTTACCACCACGGCCACCGTCGTCTACTAGCTCAGGGAATGCGTTTGATAAACCACCCGCACCCACATCGTGAATGAAAGCGATTGGGTTTGCATCACCTAATTGCCAACATTTGTCGATAACTTCCTGACAACGGCGCTCCATTTCAGGGTTTTCACGTTGAACAGAGGCAAAATCAAGATCTTCATTCGATTGGCCAGATGTCATACTTGACGCAGCACCACCACCAAGACCGATGTTCATTGCAGGACCACCTAGTGCAATAAGTTTTGCACCAACTGGGATTTCACCTTTTTGAACATGCTCAGAACGGATATTACCTAAACCACCGGCAAGCATAATAGGTTTGTGGTAACCACGTACTTCTTCACCGTTATGGCTTGATACTTTTTCTTCGTATGTACGGAAATAACCAAGTAGATTAGGACGACCAAATTCGTTGTTAAATGCCGCGCCACCTAATGGACCTTCTGTCATGATATCAAGTGCAGTAACGATACGACCTGGTTTGCCGAAATCAGTTTCCCACGGTTGCTCATAACCAGGAATACGTAAGTTAGATACCGTAAAGCCAACTAAACCCGCTTTAGGTTTAGAACCACGGCCTGTTGCACCCTCATCACGAATTTCACCACCAGAGCCTGTTGATGCACCTGAGAATGGCGCAATAGCTGTTGGGTGGTTGTGAGTTTCAACTTTCATCAAAATTTCGATGTTTTCTTGATGATACGCGTACTCACCTTCGTTATTCGGGAAGAAGCGACCCGCTACCGAGCCTTTCATTACCGCAGCGTTATCTTTATAAGCTGATAGTACGTTTTCAGGATTTTGCTCGTAGGTGTTTTTGATCATTTTGAACAATGATTTTGGCTGTTCGATGCCATCAATTGTCCAATCAGCATTAAAGATTTTATGACGACAGTGCTCAGAGTTTGCTTGTGCAAACATGAATAATTCGATGTCGTTCGGATTACGCCCTAACTTTTGGAAGTTTTCTACCAGGTAATCAATTTCGTCATCAGCAAGTGCAAAACCTTGCTCAACATTAGCTGTCGCAAGCGCTTCACGGCCACCACCTAAAATGTCAACTGATGACATAGGACGTGGTTCATCATGACGGAACAGCTTAGCAGCATCAGCCATCTCAGCGTGTGTTGCTTCTGTCATACGGTCATGCAATAACGCAGCAACGTCTGCAAGCTGCTCAGCACTTAACTGACCTTCAACATAATATGCAATACCACGTTCTACACGGTGAACTTGGCTCAAACCACAGTTGTGTGCAATGTCAGTTGCTTTAGATGCCCAAGGCGAAATAGTACCAGGACGCGGCGTTACAAGAATTAACGACCCTGCTGGTGTATGCTCGGCAATAGTTGGACCATAAGTAAGAAGCTTCTCCAGTTTAGTGTGCTCATCAGCTGAAAGCTCAGCAGTAAGATCAGCAAAATGCATGAATTCTGCATAAACATTGGTGACTGGAAGTTGCGCCTGTTGGCAACGCGCTAAAATTTTCTGAACTCTAAAATCGGAAAGTGCTGGTGCACCACGAAGGATCAACATAGGTATTTTCATCCGGGGTTAGGGATTGAACGATATTTTAGGCGCGTATTATATACCCAAACCACCTCGAAATGCGAGTTTCAGTTGGAATTAAACGCGATTTAGGCAAGGTATTGATTGCAAAGAATAGTCACCCCCTTATTAAAATCAATTACGCCGTATAAATGCGAGTTTCAGTTGGAATTAAACACAATGAAAGCTGTTATAAATCTTCACGTTGATAGGCTCACCAGTCGTCATAATACAGACCCTTGTTATAGTTGATAAAATAACGATAAGGTCGCTCATAATTTTTGTTAGTACTATTCGCCAAGTGACGCAGCAACGAAGTTTTGCTATAACGGTAAAGTAATGTATTAAGGGGCATTTATTTTTTATGCAAAAGTTACTCGCTATTTTTAGCCTAGTGCTCATGTTGTGCGCGTGTGATATGCAACAGCAACCATCGCAATTAGCGCAAATCAAAGCACAAAATAAAATTAGAATTGGCACATTAGCGGGTGCGAGTAATTATTACCAAGCCCCTCAAGGCGTACAAGGTTTCGAATATGAATTGGCGCAAGAGTTTGCTGACTACGTCGGTGTTGAGCTTGAAATGGTGCCATTTTTTAATTTATCCGACATGTTTGCTCGCCTCGAAAGTGGCGATTTAGATGTGATTGCATCGGGTCTTACCTACAATACAATTCGCGCGCAGCACTACCGATTCGGCCCGACTTACCGCACAATTAGTCAAAAGCTTGTTTATAAACAAGGGCATGTTCGTCCTCGTGAGTTTGCAGATTTAACAGGTAACCTAACCGTACTCGCCAAAAGCAGCCATTCCTTAGCGCTGCAACAGCTAAAGCAACTTCATCCCAATCTAACTTGGCACGAAACAGAAGACATGGATGAGGAAGAGCTACTACAGGCGGTGATTGATAATGAAATAGATTACACACTGGCTGATTCACACACGTTATCGTTGTTTAGACGCTATCACCCTAATTTGAGTATTGGCTTTTCAGTAACAAGAAATGACCCAATAGCTTGGCTACTCAGAAAAGATGGTGATGATTCTTTATACGCTTTGATGGTGCCTTTTTTCGGCGAGGTAAAACAAAATAATCAGTTATACGTCCTCGAAGAAAAGTATTTTGGCCATGTAAGGCAGTTCAATTATGTAAATACACTGGCATATATTGAGGCCATAAAAGAAACCTTACCCAAATACCAACCGTGGTTTGAGCAGTATGCAGGCAATATTGATTGGCGCTTGTTAGCAGCCCTCAGTTACCAAGAATCGATGTGGAACCCTAAAGCAAAATCGCCCACCGGAGTGCGTGGTATCATGATGCTTACACAAGCGACTGCGAAACAAGTGGGTGTAACAAATCGCTTAGCCCCAGAGCAAAACATCAAAGGGGGCGCCGAATATTTAGCTCAACTCATTTCATGGATCCCAGAACGCATCCCACAGCCTGATCGTACTTGGTTTGCATTAGCCTCTTACAATGTCGGGTGGGGGCATGTAAATGATGCGAGAATTATCACAGAACAAGAAGGCGCGAGCCCAGATAAATGGGCTGATGTAAAAAAACGCTTACCGCTGCTCATTAAAAAGCGTTATTATCGTCAAACTAAATACGGTTACGCGCGTGGCGATGTTGCCGTGAAGTATGTTGATAATATTCGCCGTTACTACGATGCTTTGGTTTGGTTGGATGAAAATGATGCGATTGCCAATCCAAGCACCGAAGAAAACATTGAAGAACAACCCGTCATTTCGCCTGAGTTAGATGAAAATACGGCTCAACCAGCTGACACTCAACAACAAACCAGCTCTGAACAGCAAAAGCCAGATAACAACTAGCCTAAAGCCAGAGAAACCTGTTTACTTGTCATCAAATGATCATTATCTTCTAGTATTGATGGAATGGACAATGTCATGCTTTACTCTCACTTAAGGAGCACACATGTTAAAAAGAAGACGTACCACACATAAGTTCAAACGGAATGTTATCTATTCGACAGCGACTCGCCGTCGTATTATGTTACGCAATACCCACAAAAAAGTTATTTGGCGTCGTCGTTTATTCGCGATGCAATTAATGGAAGCACAGGAAACTCCTGCAACGCCAGTTGTTTAACTAGGCGTTGCGAGCAGCGAGTTTAGCCGCTTTTTTCTCTTCTCTGCGGCGTTTAAAAAATGCCGAAATTACAGCCCCACATTGCTCAGCCATTATCTCACCGGTTACTTCAACCTGATGATTAAGACGCGGTTCTTGCAGTAAGTTCATAATAGACCCAGCCGATCCTGTTTTAGCGTCTTTTGCGCCGAATACCAGACGCTTAATTCGGCTATGAACTAATAGCCCTGCACACATAGAGCAAGGCTCTAAAGTGACATATAAAGTGCAATCAATAAGCCGATAATTATTAAGTGCCTTACCTGCTTCACGAATAGCCATCATTTCGGCATGAGCAGAAGGGTCGTTATCAGTAATTGAGCGATTATACCCATACGCTATTAATTGATTGTCTTTGACTAATACCGCCCCCACAGGAATTTCATTAATGTTTCCCGCCTCATTTGCATAAGCGAGGGCTTTTTTCATCCAGTATTCGTCGCTATATTGTTCGCTCATAAATCACACAAAACTTGTAAACTGCCTGTAATTATACCTAGTTAGTCGATAAAAAGGGCGATAATTAAGACTACACTAAAAAATTAAAGTAAATTTTAATGGCTTTATCATGGCTCAATGAACCTATATTGCGCTATAATCTCGCGCTTTTTTTATTTAGCTAATAGCAATTCAACTAGGTAAATTTGTTGATTTACACTTTGCAATTGATATCAATACACGGGTAGCAAATGAAATTTCCTGGACGCCGCAGGCATAAACATTATTTTCCAGTGGAAGCCAAAGATCCACTAACAAATCAACTGAACTCAACCGAGCGGCTACAACGTAGTTATATAACGGGTATCGATCAAATAGTTGTCGATATTGAAGCGAAAGTTGATCAAGCTTTCCTCGATGAATTTCAATTGCGCCGTGGCATGTCACAGGTAATTGATAGCGACATTACCAATGCATTATATGACCGCCTAAAGCTTGACGATATGATCGATTACGAGTTCGCAGGTGGCACCATCGGTAACACGATGCATAACTACTCAACACTTGCTGATGATCGCTCTGTGTTGTTAGGTGTAATGAGTGAAAACATTAAAATTGGCAGCTATGCGTACCGTTTTTTATGTAATACATCAAGCCGGGTTGATCTAGATTATTTACAACCTGTTGATGGCCCAATTGGTCGCTGTTTTACACTGATTGATGAAACTGGTGAGCGCACCTTCGCGATAAGCGCAGGTTTAATGAATCATCTACGTCCTGAATCAATTGATAAAGAGTTAATTGAAAATTCATCAGCACTTGTGATCAGCGCATACTTAATGCGTACCCAAGGTGATGAAACCATGACTGAAGCAACCATGCAGGCAGTTAAATATGCCAATGATGCAGACGTGCCAGTGGTATTGACTCTAGGCACTAAATTCTTAATTGAGCAAGACCCTTTATGGTGGGCCGACTTTGTTAAAAAGCATGTCGATATCTTAGCAATGAATGAAGAAGAAGGCCTTGCGATTACAGGCTTCGAAGACCCACTTCTTGCGGCAGATAAAGCACTTGATTGGACCGACTTAGTGATTTGTACTGCAGGTGAAAAAGGCTTGTTTATGGCCGGTTATGTTGACGAGCAATTTAAACGCGAAACAGAGTACCCGCTGCTACCAGGCGCTATCGCTGACTTTAATCGCTATGAATTTTCGCGTGCAATGAGAAAAGACGATTGTCAAAACCCAATCCGTGCATACAGCCACACTGCCCCATTCATGGGCGGCCCTGATAGCATTAAAAACACCAATGGCGCGGGTGATTGTGCACTCGCTGCTGTGCTACATGATTTATCTGCAAATGTGTACCACAAGCTTAATGTTGCTAATTCGGCGAAACACCAGCAACCAGCGATGACTTACTCATCACTGGCGCAAATTAGCAAGTATGCCAACCGTGCGAGTTATGAAGTTCTCGTACAGCACTCTCCGCGTCTATCGCGTGGTTTACCTGAACGTGAAGATTGTTTAGAACAAGTATACTGGGATCAGTAATACTCATTAAAAAATCGAAATATCCAGTTTCTGGGATAAACGCTCAAGGGCGGCTATCCCAGCCACTGAGTTACCGTATGAGTTTAAACGTGGTGCCCACACAGCAACTGTAAACTGATTAGGTAAAACGGCTAATATTGTGCCCGATACCCCTGATTTTCCGGGCATCCCAACACGGTAACCAAAATCTCCCGCCGCATCATATAAACCACTGGTAAACAGCAACGAATTAAGCTGCTTATTTTGTCTTGTACTCAGTACTTTATTACCCCGAGTGTCTTTGCCTTGGTTTGCAAGATAATTATACGCTTTAGCGAGCTCCACACAGTTAAGCTCAATGGCACAAAAATTAAAATAAGCCCACAAAACATCATCGACTTCATTATTAAAATTACCAAATGATTTCATTAAGTGTGCCATAGCGGCATTGCGATGACGAAACTCATACTCTGAATTAGCAACTTTTTTATCTATCACAACCGATGGATTGCCTGACAGTTGACGAAAAGATTCAAGCATCGAGTGCATTGGCGCTGAAAGTCGGCTGTATAAGGCATCGCAAGTCACGATGGCTCCAGCATTAATAAACGGGTTTCGGGGAATACCCTGCTCAAACTCTAGCTGAGTGAGCGAGTTAAATGCAGTACCAGAAGGCTCTTTGCCCACGCGTTGCCAAAGTTCATCACCATAACGCTGCAGTGCAAGCGTTAATGTCATCACTTTAGACACAGACTGAATGGTAAAGCGAGCACGGCAATCACCAGCGCAAAAAGTGTGACCATCGACAGTATGAATAGCAATTGCAAATTGGTTTGGTTCAACATCCGCAAGTGCAGGAATGTAGTCTGCCACTTTGCCTTGACTCAATAATGGCTGAACTTCTTTGGTAATTTCATTAAGTACGTGTTGGTAATCAGTATCTGGCATACTGTATCCTTAAAACAGAAAACCCCGCATTTGCGAGGCTTTATAGTAGAGATAACTCTGAAGTCCGAGCTCTTAATTAGCTCGTGACTCCATTAGCTCATGGCTGTTTGCAGTTTTTTCATCGCTGTTTTTTCTAGCTGGCGAACACGCTCTGCTGACACGTTATACTTTTCAGCAAGCTCTTGCAGTGTTGCTTTATCATCAGCTAACCAACGAGCACTTACGATATCTTGCGAGCGTTCATCAAGCGTTTTTAATGCACTAAATAAACGTGCATGCGACTGTTCTTGCCATTGCTGCTCTTCAATATCGTCAGCAAGGTCAGCACTGCCATCAGTTAAATATTGTACTGGCGAGTAGGTGCTTGTAGGTGCATCGTCATTGTCGTCACCAGTTAAATCAAAGCCCATATCTTGGCCACTCATACGCGATTCCATCTCACGTACTTCTTTTTCACTAACCCCTAGCTCGTTAGCAACAGTGCTAACCTCGGCTTGGTTAAACCAACCTAAACGTTTTTTGTTTTTACGTAGATTGAAGAATAGTTTACGTTGCGCTTTTGTCGTTGCAACTTTCACGATACGCCAGTTTTTTAGTACGTATTCATGAATTTCCGCTTTAATCCAATGTACAGCGAATGAAACTAAGCGTACGCCGACGCTCGGGTCAAAGCGTTTTACAGCCTTCATTAGACCGATGTTACCTTCCTGAATTAAATCAGCTTGCGGTAAACCATACCCTGAATAGCTTTTTGCAATGTGAGCTACAAAACGAAGGTGCGACATAATGAGTTGCTTCGCAGCATCAAGATCACCTTCTTCCTGAAGACGTGTCGCTAACTGCTTTTCATGCTCGGCATCAAGCATTGGAATCGTACTGACAGCTTGAAGATAGCCGTCCATACTCGCGCTTTGTTGACCTGCAGTAAGTGCCATTGCGTATAAATCTTTACTCATTTTTCACCTCAGTGATAAACATTTGAAACCATCTTAGCACTCTTTAAGCGAGAGTGCTAACTTCAATTAAAAACTTTTTTAAAGCTCAAATCAAGTGGTTTTTGTATCTATTTTTAGTCTACGCTAACACGCTGAATATGCGGTGAATTCTAGCTTTAATTGAAAGAGCGATAAATTTATTACTGCTTTTATTTAGTGCTAATAAAGCAGTGTAACAACGAATTGTTACACTTTATTGTTATACTTTATCGGGTTCTATTTCTTTTATATATCTATTTACAGACAAATACGAGCCGACAAAACCAAGCCCCGTTGCAAGTGCAACTAAAATGGCAAATTCAGATAACGTCAAACCGATTAAATTAAAACGGCTGCCATAAACTCCCGCGACTTCGCTCACCGCTGCACCTAGCCACCACATCATCAAAGCAACACAAATAAATGAAAATAGTCCACCGATAATGCCATACCAAATACCCGTCCATAAAAATGGCGCATGTATAAATGCATTGGTTGCCCCCACTAACTTCATAACTTGGATCTCTTCCTTTTTATCCATGATAGATAAACGAATCGTGTTTCCAATGATCAAAGTCACCGAGGTTAATAATAGTAAAGCAATGGTAATGACGCTCTCTTTTAATAAGCTTAACAGTGCGTTTAAGCGCTCAAGCCATGCAATATCCAGTTTACCAAAATCAACTTCACGCTCATCTTCAAGTTTTTTGAGTAACTGTTCAGCAGCATTTGGCTGACGATACCGTGCCGTCGGTGTCACAATAACAACATCGGGCAGTGGATTCGCATCTAAGTATTCTAATGCTTGTCCAAATCCTGACACCTGCTTAAATTCAACAAGCGCATCTGCTTTAGAAATAAACTCAACCTTATCGATTTCAGGGTAAAGCGCTAAACGTTTGACTAATGTTTGTGTTTGTTGCTCTGTCATAGACTCTTTAACAAACAACGAAATTTCAGCGGCATCTTCAAACCCGCTGCTTACCTGAGACACATTTTTCACGACTAAATACAAGGTCGCTGGTAACGTTAAGCTTAGCCCTAATACCGCAATAGTCATCAAGGAGGCAAGTGGCGTGCGCCACATTTCACCTAAGCTATGCACACCTTGACGGATTAAGTTAATAAAAAAGAAATACGGCGCCGCTAGAATTGATTTCTGCTGACGATCATTGTGACTGGCTCTACTTTTAAATAATAGGCTCATAGCGCTCCCTCAGCTAATGGATCCTGGATCATACGTCCATCTTTAAGGGTTAGGCTGCGATAGCGCATCCGTGCAATTAAACCAATATCATGGGTGGCAATTAACACCGTCGTACCATGATTATTAAAGTCTTCGAATAAGCGTAAAATATCCATTGAAAGTTCGGGGTCTAAATTACCGGTCGGTTCATCAGCTAACAAAATAGGCGGTGAATTTACGATAGCCCTCGCAATTCCCACGCGTTGTTGCTCGCCTCCAGATAAAGTCGCAGGGTTACATTTGGCTTTATCAAGTAAGCCCACTTTATCAAGCGCACCATGCACACGCTTTGCAATTTGTTTATGGTGTGTGCCTTCAATAATCAACGGCAAAGCGACATTATCAAATACCGAATAGCGTTCTAACAAACGATGGTTTTGAAAAATAATCCCTATATCACGGCGTACATAAGGAATTTGACGAGACTTAACAGCATTTAAATCAATATCATTAATTAGTACTTTGCCAGCCGATGGACGTTCCATCAAACTAATCAGCTTTAATAATGTACTTTTACCTGCGCCACTATGCCCAGTTAAAAAAGCCAACTCGCCTGACTCAATATGAAAACTGACTTTTTCCAGCGCACGGTGACCGCCGGGGTATGTTTTACTGACTTGCTGAAAATTTATCATTTTAGTTATCAATCATCTTGCAGCTGAAAAGGGAGCATGCTCCCTTTTTTATGAATTATACGTCGTCCTCATCTTGGCTAAACAACGCATCAATGAAGTCATTACTATTAAAAGTACGCAGGTCGTCGATTCCCTCGCCAACGCCTATGTAACGAATTGGAATATTAAACTTATCTGCCACAGCAAAGATAACCCCCCCTTTTGCTGTCCCATCCAGTTTAGACAAGGTAATACCCGTTAAGCCAACACATTCATTAAATAGTTTTACTTGGCTAATGGCATTCTGCCCCGTGCCCGCATCAATTGTTAGCATGACTTCATGCGGCGCATCTGGGTCTATTTTCTTCATTACACGCGCTATTTTTTCAAGCTCTTGCATGAGGTTATCTTTATTTTGCAAGCGCCCTGCTGTATCCGCGATTAATACGTCTACATTACGTGCTTTCGCCGCTTGAAAGGCATCAAACACAACCGATGCACTGTCTGCACCAGTATGCTGTGCAATAACAGGTATACTGTTACGCTCGCCCCACACTTGTAATTGCTCAACCGCGGCGGCACGGAAAGTATCCCCCGCAGCCAGCATGACTGATTTACCTTCATTTTGGAATTGCTTAGCAAGCTTACCAATGGTCGTGGTTTTACCCACCCCATTTACACCCACCATTAAAATAACAAATGGTTTTTTATTTTCTGGCAAAGTTAATGGCTGCTCAGCTGTCTTTAACATTGCGGCCATTTCCTGCTTCATTAGCTCGTAAAGTGCATCGCCATCTTTAAGTTGTTTTCGATCGGCTGCATCTGTTAGATTATCAATCAACTTCATGGTTGTATCGACACCTAAATCAGCCGTTAATAGCTGCGTTTCTAACTCTTCGAATAGCTCATCATCAATTTTTTTACCACTAAAAATAGAGGCAAAGCCCGAGCCAATATTAACGCGAGTTTTTAATAAACCTTTTTTAAGGCGGGCAAAAAAGCCTTCTTTTTTCGGTTTATCGGTTACTTGCTCTGTTTTTTCTTTTTCAATACGAGCTTGTTCTATACGCTCAGCTTCAGCTTGTTCTGCTGCAATACGTTCCTGTTCTACACGTTCAGCTTCAGCTTTTTCTGCTGCAATGCGCTCCTGTTCTAAACGTTCAGCTTCAGCTTTTTCTGCTGCAATACGTTCTTG